>DXAC01000111.1 GCA_019117205.1 Candidatus Allofournierella merdigallinarum
TTACAAATTCCAGTTGTCCTCTGTTTTCTGCGTTCTTTACCAGCATTTTTATCACCCCACATCATTATACCGCATTCCCTTTCCTTATACGAGAAAAAGACCACCGATAGGTGGCCTTTTTCGACAGGCTGAATTGTCCTGTGATAGCATCACAGGACAATTTTTTGTATACCGCCTGCGCGTGGAGGCTGAACAAACAAGGCCTGCCCAAAAGAAACGGCAGAGGCCTTTCCGCCGCCTCCCGCCAAGCCCGGGCAAAACAAAGGCGGGCCCCCAAAAAGCGCGGCGCCGGCGGCGGAAAAGGGCTCCGCCTCCCGGCGGAGAGCTGTGCCCCGGCGTGCCGTTTCCAGGGGGCGGCGCGGCCCCGCCGCGCCCCTTTTGCCGCCCGGGCCCCGCTTTTCGCGGCGCACCCCCGGCGGCCCGCGTTCTGCGGCGACAGGACACCGCCCCTCGGCAAAGCCGGGGTGGCATAAGAAACCGTTTTCTTACGGCACCCCGGCTAAAGCCGGGGGCTTTTCCCTTGCCGGCCCCCGGGGCGGCGCGTCCGCTTTTTGAGAAATTTTTTTGTGAAAACGGGCCGCCGGGCTTTAACAGCCCGGCGGTCCGACACTAAGAAAGGAATGCAGGGATCGGAATTGACAGGCCCGAAAGGGCGGTTTACAATCAGAAAAGAGCCTGGCCCGCGGCCCGCGGCGGGTTTAACTCTCTCACCATGGAGGCACAGTGATGTTTGATCTTCCCGAAAGCTATTATCAACACGCCGAAGCAACGGACAGGGTCTCGCTGCTGATGCAATATACGCTCCTCGCGGTGGTGGAGCTGGAATTCGCCCCGGTCTATGGCTGGAACTGGTGGAAAGGCGAGCTGCTGCCCCACATCCTGCAGGGGGCGCAGGCCGCCATGGAGATCGACGGCAGAGGCAGGGAGACCGCCATGAAATACCGCCAGGTGGTGGAAAACCTGCGCCGGGGCGGCAAAATGACGCTGGAGCTTGTGGATCTGGACGTGACCGTGCTCAGCTCCATCCTTTTGTACGACGAGGGCTATGCCGACCTGCCCATCCGCCAGTACGACCAGGAGGCCCGGGACAAATATCGCACGGTCAGGCGCATCAAAGACTGCCGCAACAGCTTTTCCCACGGCAGCGTGGAAAGCCGCGGCCCGGCCCGCCAGGAGAGCCTGCAGGAGCTCCAGCGGCTGATGGAGCTGTACGGCAGCGGGTGCTTTCCGCCCAATCTGGTGTATCAGGTCTTCCACTGCGACGTCGAGCGCTCCGACGGGCAGCGGTACAGCCCGGCGGACCTGCAAAAGGAATTCGGCAACTTTTACGAGAGCTTTATGATGGCCTCCAGGGACCTGGAGCAGCCCGAGACCCGGGAGGAGGCCATGGAGGTGATGCGCCAGCTGGCAAGGGTGGGGTTCCGCACCGCGCTGGAGCGGGTGCTGGACATGCTGCTTCACGACCCGTTCCATTTCAGCCTGGACGAGGCGGTGGAGCTGATGGCCGACCAGCCGGAGCTCCAGCCGGAGCAGCGGGCGCAGCTGGCCCTGCTGCGGGATCTGCAGGCCCGGGAGGCCGCCGCCCGGGCGGGAGACGCGGCGGCAGCCATGGAGATGGCCGGCCTGCTCTCCAACAAGACCTCGCCCATCTATACCCCCCACAGGGAGCACACCTACTATCTGCTGGCCTGGCAAAGCGACGGCCACAGCGGCATGGAGCAGCTGCGCCAGGCCGCCGACCGGGGTGACACCGCCGCCTGGGAGTGCCTGTGCGACACCCGGGACCCGGCCGCCATGGACTGGCTGGCCGACCGGCTGGTCTGCCGGGAGCTGCCCGGAACGCAGACCTGGCAGGAGCTCTCCCCCTGGCTGTACCGGCTTTTGGACCAGGGCAGCCGCCGGGCGCTGGCGCTGCTGGTGGGGCATCTGAGGCTGGACAGCACCTGCCTTTGCATGGAGCACAAGGACCCCGACCGGTGCCGCGTCTGCAAGCTGGCCTGCGAGGCCGGCTACATGAATGTGCTGGCCCACCGGCAGCTCTTTTGGCACAAGCCCTGCTGCGACCTGCAGGGCAACCGGGAGACGCTGGAGCTCTGCCGCAGCCTGGCCCGGCGCGACCCCGAGGCGGGGCAGGTGGCGCTGGCGGGGTGCCTGACCCTTGGCATCGGGACCGACCGCGACCCGGACCGCGCCGAAGAGATGCTGACGGCCTTTCTGGAAGCCGCCCCGGCCCGCCCGCGGGACGGGCGGGGCCTGGAAGCGGCGGCCCTCTTCTGGATGGGGAACCTGTGGGAATACGGCCCCCACCGGCAGCCGGAGCGGGCGGCGGAATACTACCGCCGCTCCGCCGCCTGCGGCGACTTCCCCGCGGCGGGGGTCCAGGCGTTCGCCCTGGCCGCGGCCGACCCGCGGCCGGCGGTGCGGCGCGAGGCCTTTGAGACGCTGGCGCGCCTGGAAAAAGACCCCACCCGGTACTGCCGCAAGGGGTATTTCCTCTATGAATACCGGGGCATCCGGGTGACCGAGGCCTATCTGCGCCGCAATCCCTGGATCAAAAACGCCGACCATGTGAAGCTGGCCCTGTGGGAAAAGCTGGCCCTGGACGCCCAGACGAACGGCGGCGATGACAACATTTTCAATCTGATGGTCACCCTGTCCAACTGTGAGGGAAAGGCCGATATCCTGCCCCGGATCCGGGAGAGGGACGACACGCTGGCCGGCGCCCAGCTGGAGACGCTGTATCTGCTGGCCGGGCCGAATCCCGACCTGGAGGGGGCGCGCAAGGCCTGGAGCACCGCTGTGGCCCGGGAAAAGACCGCCGTTTCGGCGGCCGGCACATGGGATCACGGCTTCTTCCGCAGCCACGGCCGCAAGGACGGCATCGCCCGGGCAACAGCCGTCGGCCTGCCGCCGGAGGAGGCCTACGAAACGCTGAAGCGGGCGGGCTTTCGCGTGCCGCTGTTCTTCATAGAGGACCGGCCGGTCCTCTTCGGGGTGATGTTCCGGCGGGACAACCCGTTCTACAAGTGGCTGGCCGGGCTGTATCTGGACCGGTACCGGCAAGAGCGCGACGCGGCGGTGGCCGCGGCGCACGCCCCCAAGCTGGCCCGGATCCGCTGGTTTGAGGCCACCCGGGCGGTGCGCCGCGCCCGCCTGCCCGGCCTGCCGGACGAGGACAGCGCGGTGCGCCTGTACCTGGCCGGGCAGGGAGACGCCGCCGCGATGGCGACCCTGCTGGAGAGCCGCGCGGCGCTGACCGGCGCGCCCCGCTTTTTCCGCGACCTTGCCCTGGGCGAACTGATCCTGCGGGGGCAGGCCCCCGGCGGGCGTTCGGTGGAGCAGGGGCAGGCGCTGCTGATGGAAAGCCTGAGCCACGCGCCCGGCACCCATGCCC
The DNA here is from genome assembly GCA_019117205.1 of Candidatus Allofournierella merdigallinarum. GTDB lineage: Bacteria > Bacillota > Clostridia > Oscillospirales > Ruminococcaceae > Allofournierella_A > Allofournierella_A merdigallinarum. Next base: position 3,395 of record DXAC01000111.1, read on the forward strand.
GCGCCGCCGCCCTGTGCCTCCTGGGCCGGTATGAAACGGACCCGGACAAGCAGCTGGACTGGTTCCAGCGGGCGCTGCGCGTGGACCCGAACGGGATCCTGCCCTGCGCCGCGCTGATGTACGGGTATCTCTGCGGCCGGCAGTACCTGAAAGCGGTGGAACAGGCCGACCGTTTCTGGTACCGGACAGACCTGCGTCCCTACCAGAGCCAGGCCCTGTCCACCGCCTGGCCCGAGACCCGGGCGCTGCTGGACCCGGCCGCCGTCACCGCCTGGGCGGTCGCCCTGGGGCAGCAGGCCTACCTGTCCCTGCGGAACACCGACGCCACCCTGACCGAGGACAACCGGGCGGCGCTGGACTGTCTGACCCGCCTGGACGCCAGCGTGGGCGACTGGCGCGTTTACAAGCGTCCGCCCGCTCTGGCCCAGGCCACGGGCAAGCTGGTGACAAGGCTGCTTGACGCGTTCACCTCCAGCTGGTGACCCGCCCGCCGCCGCCCCGTCCGGGCATTGACAGCGGCGCGCCGGCGCGGTATACTGAATATCGGCTCCAATACACAGTGTATGGTGTTGGGCACCGGTACGACTTGCGCGTGGGCGCAGGCGTGGCGGGCGCTCTTCATCCGCTCCTGTGCACGGGCCACTTTTTGTAAAAAACGGCCCGGGCGCGAGGCTTTCTCCGCGCCCGGGCCGTTTTGCCCTTGGAAAGGAAAAGTTTTTGCCCGCCCTTAACTTTTCCCATTGGCGGAACTATAAAAAGAGTGTAAGCAACCAAGGAAAGGAGGATGCAGATATGCGAAACAGACATCCCTGGGAGGACGAGAGAAACGGCGGCCGCCCCTTTGACCAGAACGACCAGGACGCGGAGCAGGAGGAGCGGGAGCGGGTCATCCTGGAGCTCATCAACGCGATCCCCGGCCCGCTGAACGACCCCCGCCTGTTCGACGAGGAGCTGTGAGCCGCCCTAAGGCAGCAAACGCCCCGCCTGCTTTTGTCAGGCGGGGCGTTTGCTATGCGGCCGCTTTTCGGCGGCGCGGCGGCAGGGGCTTTTTTCGCAACAAGGGGCGGCCCCCCCGCAGAGGCCCGCCCCTTGTGCCTGGCGCGGCTTCAGCCGGCCCAGCGCTCCACCGCGGCCTGCAAAAAGGCCGCGCAGCCGGGCAGCGCCCGGTCGTAGTAGGCGGTGAACCGCTCGTCCAGGGTGTACAGCCGGGCGATGCCTTTGTGCTTTTGGGCGGTCAGGTCCGGCACCGTGGCCTCCAGCCAGCGGTGGTGCAGCCCGCAGAGGGCCCGGCCCTCCTCGCCGTCGGGCGAAAGGCCGGCGGCCACGGCGGCCTCCAGCCGGCGGCGCAGCTCCGCCTCCAGGGCGTTCCAGGCGTCGTACTGCTCCCGGGTCATGCCCGCCAGGCGGGCGTTGGCGGCGTCCACCGCCCCGTCGCCGTAGGCGGCCCGGGCCTCCTTGCCGTGGGCGGCCTCGTTTTCCGCCACCAGCTTCTCCTTGAAAGCGGCAAATTTCCTCTCGTCGTTCATGGTCTGTCTCCTTTCCTCGCAGTCGATGGTCTCCTCCACCGACCGGATCAGCGCCTCCAGCCGCGCCCGGCGCGTTTGCAGGGCGGCCAGATGCTCTCGCAGGGCGGCCAGGCGCTGGAAAGAGGGGTCGTCCAGGCAAGCCTTGATCCGGGCCAGCTCCACCCCGAGGGCCCGGTAAAAAAGGATGTCCTGGAGCCGGTCCACCTGGGCCGGGCTGTAGTAGCGGTAGCCGCTCTCCGCCACCCGACCGGGCTTGAGCAGGCCGATCTGGTCGTACCAGCGCAGGGTGCGGGCGGACACCCCCGACAGCCGCGACAGTTCCCGGATGGAATACTCCATCTCGCTCCCTCCTTTCCCTTACAGTGTATCAGTTGACGCAGCGTCAAAGTCAAGGGGCGGGGCAAAATTTTTCCGCCCGTTCGGCGGGGGCGGCGGCCCGCCTGCGCTTGCGAAAGGGGGCGTCCACAGGATATAATGAAAAAAACGGCGGGGCGCGAAAAGGCCCGCCCGCCGCGCAGAGGGAGAGATCGCCATGAAGATCGCCAACCAGAACCTTTTGCTGCTGGGCGCGCCGGCGCTGCTCGCGGGCGCCGCGGGCGTGGGGCTGTGCGTTGTGGGCAACAGCCTGCTGCGAGCCTCCCAGGCGGCTTTTCCCACCATCCCCGCGGGCGGCGTGGGGGACGTGGAGGGCTACGCCTACATCATCCAGATCCTGGGGGCGGGCGCCGGCCAGCTGACCGGCTTCTTCGCGGTGGTGGCGGGCCTGCTGCTGGCGGGCTACGGGGCGCTGGTGCTGCTGCTGGGCCTGGCGGCCCGGGCGGTGTACAAGACCACCCCCGGGCGGCTGCTGGCCTACCGGGTGCTCATCGGCGCGGACCTGCTGGTGCTGGTGCTGCCGGTGCCCGCGCTGCTGGCCTCCTCTTTCCGCGATCTGCTTCAGGGCAGCCTGGAAGTGGAGCCGCTGGTGGTGGTGGCGGCGCTGGCGGCGCTGGCCGCCCTGGTCATCCGCAACACCTACACCGGGCGGGCAAACCCGCCGGCGGCGCCGGAGCCCATCGCCCCGCCGGACCATACTTTTTAAAAAACGGGATGCGCCCCGACCGTCTGCTGCCGGTCGGGGCGCATCGCACATAGAAGGAATCTGTCAAAGACCCGTCGCAAATCGGGCCTGTGACCAAAGGAAGAGAGGGCCGTCAGGCCGGCAGCGAGCCGGTGGCGGTGCAGGGGATACCGGTCTGCTCGTTCACCAGCGCGCAGGTGTACAGGGCCCCGTCGGCGGTGGTGGCGGTGTAGTCCCGGGCGCCGGTGAGGGCGATGGAACCGTCCTCGCCTTTGGTCCAGCTGCCCCGGTCGCCCTCGATGCCGCTGTTCTCGGCGTTGTAGTCCCAGGTGAGCAGGAACGTGCCGTCCTCGTTCAGGGTGATGTGGCAGCCCAGCCAGGCGTTTTCCTCCCCGTCGCCGGTGCCGTCCAGCTGGAGCCAGACGCCCTCGGGCAAAGCGGCGGAGGCGCTGCCGCCGGCCAGCGAGCCGGTGGCGGTGCAGGGGATACCGGTCTGCTCGTTCACCAGCGCGCAGGTGTACAGGGTCCCGTCGGCGGTGGTGGCGGTGTAGTCCCGGGCGCCGGTGAGGGCGATGGAGCCGTCCTCGCCTTTGGTCCAGCTGCCCCGGTCGCCCTCGATGCCGCTGTTCTCGGCGTTGTAGTCCCAGGTGAGCAGGAACGTGCCGTCCTCGTTCAGGGTGATGTGGCAGCCCAGCCAGGCGTTCTCCTCCCCGTCGCCGGTGCCGTCCAGCTGGAGCCAGACGCCGTCGCTGGGGGCCTCGTTTTCGGCGGGGGCGCTGGAGGCGGGCTGGCTGGCCGCCGGGGCGGAGGAGGCGGTGGAGCCGGAGGCCGCCGGGGCCGCGGCGGGGGCCGCGAAGAAGCAGGCCCAGCAGATCACCGCCGCCGCCAGGAAGACGCCGGCCACCAGGGCCGCTTTCACCGGCGCTTTGAGCTGCTTTTTGCGCAGCAGCGCCAGGGCGATGGCCGAGACCACCGCGGCGTCCACCATCGCCAGCAGGATCACCCAGTAGGGGCTGGTGTCCGCGGCCACGGCGGTGGCGATGCTGTTGGCCTCGGTGTACAAAATGTTGTGGCAGGCGCGGCGCATGGCCTGCTGGGCGGTGTTGGAGGCGCTGTCCAGGGTGACGCCCATCAGGCAGAGCATCATGTCGCCGCCGGCGCGGATGGCCAGGTTCACGTCCATCCAGCTGGTGTTGCCCATGGCGGAGTCGGTGATCACGGTGCCGGTGAAGCCCCACTCCTGGCGCAGCACGCTGGTGAGCAGGGCCTGGCAGGCCCCCGCCCAGGTGTCGCCGATGTAGCTGTAACTGGACATGATGCCGGTGGTGCCGCCCTCCTTGACCGCCAGCTCAAAGGGCTTTAAGTAGATCTCCCGGATGGCCTGCTCGTCCGCCCACACCGACAGGGACAGCCGGTTGGCCTCCTGGTCGTTCAGGGCAAAGTGCTTCACATAGGTGTACACGCCCTGGCTCATGCAGCCCCGCACCTCGGCGGCGGCCAGCTTGCCGGAGAGCAGCGGGTCCTCGGAATAGTACTCGAAGTTGCGCCCGCCAAAGGGGGTGCGGTGGATGTTGGCGCCGGGGGCGTACAGGCCCGCCACATGGTCGGCGGCGGCCTCCGCGCCCAGGGTCTGGCCGAAGCGCTCCACCAGCTCCTCGTTCCAGCTGGCCCCGATCAGGGTCTGGGCGGGGAAGCGCACGCCTTTCAGGTCGCTGGTCAGGCTGTTGATGCCGGCGGGGCCGTCCAGCTCGGTGGTGGCGGGCTTGCCCACGCTGTTCACCGCCGGGGTGGACCAGCCGCCGTTGGAGATCATGTTGGTCATGTCCTCCACCGAGAGCTGCTCCAGCAGCTTGTCCCACTGGGGATCGTCGTAGTCCAGACCCACCACGTCCTCCAGCGTCAGGCCGTGGTCGGCAAAGACGATGGCCTGGTCGCTGTCGTTCACAGAATACTCCGGCGTGCCGGTGAGGGCGTCCGCCAGCGCGTCGCCGGCGGCCTTGTCCGCCGGCCGGGCGGCGGGCAGGGTGCCCTCCCAGTCGGCCCGGGAGACATACTGTTCGATCTGGCCGCCGGTGACCGTGTCAAACCGGTTCACCGCGGCGGTCTGGTCGCTGGCGCGGGGGCTGCCCTCGCCAAAGACGATGGCCTGGTCCACCGTGTACTCCCGGCTGTCGATGACCTCGTGGGCGTTGGACATCAGCTTGATCTGGTAGACGCCCGCGTCCAGCACATAGCAGCCGGCATTCTGGTAGTCGTAGGAGGCCATGTCCTCCGCCGCGAACTCCACCGTGACGGTCTCGCTCTCGCCGGGCTGGAGCAGGCCGGTCTTGCCGAAGCCCGCCAGCACCACATGGCTCTTTTCCACGCCGCCGGGGGTGTAGGGGGCGGTGTAGTACACCTGCACCACGTCCTTGCCCGCCGCGTCGCCGGTGTTGGTCACCTGCACCTCCAGGCGGATGGCGTCCCCGTCGGCGGCATAGTCGGCGATGGTCTGCTCAAAGGTGGTGTAGCTCAGGCCGTAGCCGAAAGGATACTGCACCGCCGCCTGATAGGCCGCCTCGTCGCACTGGCCGGTGGCGTTGTCGATCCAGCGGGTCTCGTAGAAGCGGTAACCCACATAGATGCCCTCGGCGTACTCAAAGTAGTAGCGCCGGTCCAGATCGGTGTAGGCGAAAACGCCGGAATTCCAGTAGGCCGCCGAGCTGGTCAGGTCGTAGGCCCAGGTGTCGGTGAGCCGGCCGGAGGGAGCCACCTGGCCGCTGAGCACCTGGCCCACCGCGTCCATGCCGGTGGCGCCCGGCGCGCCGATCCACAAAGCGGCGTCCACCCCGTCGTCCTCCAAAAAGCCCGCCTCCATGGCGTTGGAGGTGTTCAGCAGCACCACCACCGTGTCAAAGTCCTGGGCCTTCACCAGCTCCAGCAGGTCCTCCTCGTCGGCGGTGAGCTCCAGATAGTGGCGGCCGTCGTCCACCTGGCTGTACCCGGCGGCGTACATGTCCTGGGGCAGGTCGTCCCCCTCGCCGCCGGTGCGGGAGAGCACCACCAGCGCCACGCCGGAGAAGTCCCGGGCGGAGGCCAGCAGCTCCTGGCTGTACTGGCTGGCGGGCACCTCGGCGGGGGTGAAGTTGGCCCCGCTGAAGCCGGTGGAGTCCGGCCGGCTCACGCCGGAGTTCTTATAAAAGTCCACCAGCTCCCCGTTCACCGAAAAGCCGGCGTTGGTCAGCGCCTGCACCAGGTCCACGTTGCCGGTGTCGTCGCCGGCGCCGCTGCCCGACCCGCCGTAGATGGGGTCGATGGAGCCGTAGCCGAACAGGTTCACCGCCTGTCCCTGGGCCAGGGGCAGCGCGCCGTTTTTGTTCTCCAGCAGCACGATGCCCTCGCTCTCCAGCTCCCGGGCCATCTCCCGGCTGGCCTGTTCCGCCTCGTCCGGCGTCAGGCCCAGGCTCTGGATGGCGGAGCCGCCCGCCCCCGGCAGCCGGGTGTTCAGGTTGGCCGCCATAAAGGCGTTGATGGCCATGAAGAAAACGCCGCAGGCGATGTTGGCCGCCAGGGTCACCGCCGCCAGCAGCGCCAGGACCACCAGGCCCCAGCGTCCCTTTCTCTGCTTTTGTTCCATGTTTTTTTGTCTCCTCGCGTTTTTTGTCCGTTTCGCGCGGGGCCGCCCGCGCCCGTTCACCGCCCCCCATCATAGACGGTTTTCCACGAAGCATCTATTAAAATCAGGCAAAATATGTTAAAATCAGGAAAAAAGAAAGGGGGCGTCCGCCCATGGAAGACTTTTTCGCCGCCTGCGGCCATCTCTACGAGCTGGCGGAGGTGCCGCTGGCCGTCTGCGACGGCGAGGGGCGGTACCTGGCCAGCTGGCCCGCCCTGGCCCCGGACACCATCCGGGCCGAGGTGGTGCGGATGCTGCTCCAGGACTTTCAGCTGCAGGGCCGGGACGAGGCCCACCCGCTGATCCTCTACGGGGAGCCGGGCTTTTTCAGCGGTGTGGCGCGCCTTGGGCCGGACCGGTACTGCCTGGCGGGGCCGGCGGGCCCGCTGAGCCACAGCCGCCAGGAGGTGGTGGCGTTCTGCGCCCCGGCGGTGGAGCCCCCGCGGCTGCAGGAGTACTGCACCCTTTTGATGAACACGCCCCTGACCACCCTGTCCCGGATGCGCTCGCTGGTCTGCCTGCTGGTGCGGCTGGCAGGGGGGCCGGCGGTGGAACCGGAACAGGTGCTGCTGTGCGACAACACCGCCCTGGGGCCCCGGGGCAGCCGGGCGCTGCAGCAGGAGCTATTCCAGAACCGGGAGGAGATTTTGCCCCACGTGCCCGGGGCCTTTGAGTCCGCCATCTGCGACGCGGTGGCCCAGGGCAGCATGGAGACGTTGGCCCGGCGGCTGACCGTGCCCGACGCCGGGCGTAACGGCAGGATGTCCGCCGATGCGCTGCGCCAGACGAAGTACACCTTTGTGGGCTTTGTCACCCTGGTGACCCGGGCGGCGGTGCGGGGCGGCCTGCCGGTGGAGACGGCCTACAGCCTCAGCGACGTGTACTGCCAGCGGATGGACGGCCTGGCCGACCCGGAGCAGGTGAACCGGCTGCTCTACACCTGCGTGGTGGACTTCTGCCAGCGGGTGGCCCAGGTGCGGGAGGGGGCGGGCCGGTCGGTGCTGGTGCGAAGCTGCCTGGAATACATCACCCTGCACCTCCACGAGCCCCTGCGGCTGGAGGATCTGGCGGTGCGCTGCGGGGTGAGCGTGCGCACCCTCACCGCCCGCTTTCGCCGGGAGATGGGGATGAGCCTGAACGCCTACATCCACACCGAGCGCACCCGGGAGGCCTGCTACCTGCTGGAGCACACCGACCACAGCCTGGCGGATGTGGCCTTTTTCCTGAACTACCCCTCCCAGAGCTACTTCACCCAGGTGTTCCGCCGCTACCAGGGCTGCACCCCCGCCCAGTACCGCAGCCGCCCCGGCGGCCCCCGGTAAAAAAGCAAAACACGGCCCGGCCCCGCGCACAAGCGCGGGGCCGGGCCGTGTGACATTTTAAGGATTTCAGCCGTCCAGCTCAAAGACCACCCAGCCGGCCTCGTCGGACCAGACCACCCGGGCCCGGGCGGCCCAGGGCAGCGAGACGTTGATCTCGCCGGGGGCGGCCAGCACAAAGACGCTGCCCTCGGGCAGGGCGGCGTGGCTGGTCTTTTGCAGCCAGGGACGGGGGGTGAGGCTGGCCAGGTCCTCCACCTGCCACATCTCGATGGCCCCGTCGCTGAGCTCGGTGACCACGTTGGCCTGCCAGAACGTGGCACAGCCCTGCTCGTAGCCCTGCTCCTCCAGCCAGCTTACCACCGGCAGCAGGTCCGGCCGGCCGTGGGGCGGGGCCTGGACGAACCGCAGGCAGGTCCCCGCGCTGGCGCAGACCACCAGCCCGGCGAAAAGGCAGGCGAGGGTCCGGCGCTGGCCCGGCCGGCGCACCGGCAGGTTTTGGATGCTCATGGCCACCGCGGCCACCGCCAGCGGCGCCACCGGCAGCCAGTAGCTGCCGTTGACCCCCTCGCCGTCGTTCATCCAGGCAAAGGCGACGCCGTCCACCAGCAGGCAGGCGGCCAGGGTGGCCACGGTGAGCCGCTGGGAAAAGCGCACGGCGTGCCGGGGCAGCCAGGCCAAAGCGAAGACCACCGCCGCCGCCAGCACCAGGCCCGCGGCCCCCAGCAGCCCCGGCGCCGAGAACAGGGGCACCGGGCCGGTGGTGGCCGCCTGCCAGATGTCCGCCGGGTAGCCGAACAGGGCCAGAAAGTCGCCCCAGCTGTCCAGCAGGCGGGTCAGGGAGGGGGAGGTCCAGGCGCGGGCGCTCTGGTCCAGGAACTGGTAGCGCCCGGCCAGCAGGGCGCGGTTGACTCCGTAGCCCGCCAGCGCCCCCAGACAGGCCAGCCCGGCGGCGGCAAAGGCCCGCAGGCGGGGGGAGGCAAGGGCGGGGCCGGCGGGGCTCTGCACCCAGCGCACGGCCAGCAGCACAAAGGTGGCCGCCGCCAGCGGCACATACAGGTTCATCAGCAGCCGCACCCCGTTGAGCCCGGCGGCAAAGCTCACCGCCGCCAGCGCCGCCGCCGTCAGCCCCAGGCGCGGGCCCCGCAGCCCGTTGGTGGACAGGGTCAGCACCAGGCCGAAGCTCACCAGCACAAAGAGCATGTGGACAAAGTAGAAGCCCCCGAACACCCCGTGGTAGAGCTGCCAGAAGCCAAAGGGGCACAGCAGCACACCGGCGGCCCAGGGCGCGCCCTTTGCCAGCCCCGCCGCCCGGAAGCAGAACACCCCCGCCGCCGCCAGCAGCGCCGAGAGCAGCCCCTGGGCCACCAGCCGGGCGGCCAGCCAGCTGCCGGGGAACAGGGCCAGCCCCAGCTTGAAGAGCAGCTGCTGGCAGACCACCCGCAGCTCGGTGGAGTAGTACCAGCCGTCGCTGAGGATGCCGCCCTCCCGGTTGAGCAGGTCGGCCAGCACCAGCTCGGAGGCCATGTCGCTGTCCAGCAGCGAGCGGCCGTACCGGGCCACAAAGGCCAGACCCGCCAGCCAGGCGGCGGCCAGCCACAGCCAGCCCAGCGTCCCCCACGCCCGGGCCATGGCCGCGCGCGGGCTCGCCTTGCTCTTTTTCTGCGTCATGAAAGCACCCCCGCCAGCGCCCGGGCGCGCCGGGCGGCTTTTTCACCAGTATAGCACATCCGCCGGCGGATGAGAACGCCCCGGAAACACCAGCCCCGCCTCCGCCGCATAGGATGGCCGGGAGGGATCCGTTATGAAACGAGTGTGGAAATTCTTTGTCGCGGCGGCGGCGGCCCTGGCCTGGCTGTGCCTGTCCATCTGGCTGGCGGTGCCCTGGGTGCGGGGGGCGTCGCTGCATCTGCCCGCCGCCTATGTGGTCTTCGCGGTGGCGGGCATGGCGCTGCTGCCCGCCTATCTGATGGGGGCCATGTTCTTCTCCAACCTGCTCCACCAGCGCCGTCCCCGCCGGTTTTCCCCCGGCTGCCGGCCGGTGGACGTGATCGTCTGCGCCCGCAACGAGCAGGGGTGTGTCTACGACACCGTCGCCAGCATCCTGGACCAGGCCTACCCCGGCCCGATCCGGGTGATCTGCGTGGACAACGCCTCCGGCGACGGCACCTGGCAGGAGATCTGCCGGGCGCGGCGGGAGCTGTCCCGCCCCGGGCGGGCGGTGGAGCCCTGCCGGTGCGAAACGCCGGGCAAGGCCCGCGCCCTGAACGAGGGACTGGCCCGGGTGATCAGCCGGTACTTCGTCACGGTGGACGCGGACACCCGGCTGGAGGAAACAGCGCTGGCGGCCATCGTGGGGCGCATCGCCGCCGAGGGCGCGGCCTGCGTGGCGGGCAACCTGCTCAGCGCGCCGGCGGCCACCTGGGTGCAGAAGATGCAGCTGTACGACTACCTGCTGAGCATCGCCGCCATCAAGCGCTACCAGGGCAGCTACGACTGCACGCTGGTGGCCCAGGGGGCGTTCAGCGCCTACGACACCGACGCGGTGAGAGCGGCGGGCGGCTGGGCGGATGGCGCGGGGGAGGACATCGTGCTCACCTACAAGCTGCTGGCGGCGGGCGGGCGCTCGCTGTACGAGGCGCGGGCGGTGGGCTACACCCAGACCCCCGCCACCCTGGCCGGCCTCGCCCGCCAGCGGGCCCGCTGGGCCCGGGGCATGTTCGAGGGGCTGGCGGCGGTGAAGCCCTGGCAGCAGCCGGCGGGCTTTGCCGGCTATTTTGAGACGCTGAACATCTCCATCGTCTGGCTGGACATGGCCTATGTGTTCGGCTTTCTGCCCGGCGTGGCGCTGGCGCTGCTGGGTATGCCCTGGCTGGCGGGCTGGCTCACCCTGCTGGTGCTGCCGCTGGTGGTGCTGGGCTCGGCCAGCGTCTGGTGCTTCCAAAAGCGGCTGCCCGAGGTAAAGGTGCGGGACAGCCTTTGGGGCTACCTGCTCTTCGTGCTGCTGTTCCAGACCGTCCAGTCCCTGTGCTCCCTGTGGGGCTACTGCCAGGCGCTCACCCGCCGGACGGTGCGCTGGAAGCGGTGAAAGGGGGGCAAAGCGATGAAACGGCGAAAAAAGCGCGGCTGGCTGGGGATACTGGCCTACGGGGCGGTGTTCCTGCTGTCGGTGCTGGGGCTGCCGCTGCTGCTGCTCACGGGCGGCGGCCCGCGGGAGCAAGGCGCCCCGGCGGGCACCTCCAGCAGCGCCCCGGCCGGCGACCGGCCGTGCTGAGCGCGCAAAAGGGCCGTGGCCCGGCAGATGCCGGGCCACGGCCCTTTTGGTCTGGAGAGAAAAGGCTTACAGCAGATGCACCGCCACGATGAGGCCCGCGAAGACGATGGACACCATGCTGGTGAGCTTGATGAGGATGTTGATGGCGGGGCCGGCGGTGTCCTTAAAGGGGTCGCCCACCGTGTCGCCCACCACCGCG
>DXAC01000112.1 GCA_019117205.1 Candidatus Allofournierella merdigallinarum
AAAAACCACCAGCTCTGCTGGTGGAATAAAGACGGCTTTCGCCATAGACAAAAGAGGACCTCCCTGTAGAATAGGATGTGGGTTTGCCAACCACATTCAAAAAACAGGGAGGTCGTCTTTGAAATGAGGAATAACAAAGACGTAGATAGTTTAAGTCACACAACGTGGAGATGTCAATATCATGTAGTGTTTGCGCCAAGGTACCGGAGAATGGTAGTGTACGGCCAAACTCAAACCACCGGCTAAGCCGGTGGTTTTGATTCAGATCTGCTCAAAGTCCTGGCGGGAGAGCCGCTCCAGCCCGGCGGCGGCCTCGGCGCCCCAGCGGGCGGCGCAATCCGCCAGCACCTGGCGGGCCGCCGCCTCGCCCGCCTCGCCGAACAGGGCGCGGGCGGCGTCGGCAAAGGCGCGGAACAGGTGGGCGCAGTGGTAGTCGAAGCCCCGCAGGCTGTCCGGCCGGCGCTGGACACAGGTGTCCGGCGCAAAGCCGGAGCGCTCCACCCGGAAAACGCAGCAGCCGTCCCGGCAGAGGAACCTGTCGGTGTGGAACTCCATTCCGCCGCCGAACGCCCCCGCCATCGCCTCGTCCAGGTGGGCGCAGTAGAGCGCCTGGGCCGGGCCGGCGTCCAGCGCCTCGAACGCCTCGTGCCAGGGGCAGCGGTCCACCCGCAGCCGGTAGCGGGGCCCCGCCTCCAGCACCTCTGTGACGCTGCCCCGGCCCGCCGCCAGAATGGCCGGGCTGTGGGCCCACTCGCCGTATTCGCAGTAGGAGCGGTAGTCCAGGGGCTTGCCGTCCCGGATGGCCCGGCGGGCCATCCGCCGCCCCCGCTGGGCGGCATAACAGCGCACGCAGTGGATGTAGGCCTGCTCCCCCCGCGCCCCGAACGCCCCGGTGAGCCGGCGGTACCAGCTAACGGCGAGAAAAACCTGTTCGTCCTCGGTGAAAACCATGGGCCGCACCTCCTGTGGCTTTGGCTGCTTTCTTTTGAAAAATTGTAACACCCGGCCCTGCCGCCCGTCAATGCCCGCGGGCGGGTGGATGGATCCGGCAGGGTGGTGTATGCTTTATATACACCTGTGACAACGGGCCGCTGGCCCGGGGTAAGACGAGAGGCAAACGCGGCCGACACGAAATAGAAAGGAGATGGACCCATGAACGACGATACCCTTGTGCTGAAGATCTTCCAGGAACTGATGCGGCTGGACACCATCAATCCGCCCGGCTCGGAGAAGTTGGCGGCGGACTACCTGTTCCGCGTGTTCTCCCAGGCTGGCATCCCCTGCGAGGTGCAGCCGCTGGGCGGCGGCCGGGCGAACTTTGTGGCCTGGATCGGTGGCGGCGGGCCGGTGCTGGAGCTGGGCGGCCATCTGGATGTGGTGCCGTGCCCAGGCGACTGGCGGCATCCGCCGCTGGACGCCACCGAGGAGGACGGCCTGTTCTATGGCCGGGGCGCCTGCGACATGAAAGGCGGCGCGGCGGCGATGTGCGCCGCCGCGCTGGAGCTGTTCCGGGAAAAGACGCCGCTGCGGGGCACCCTCCGGCTGGCGTTTGTGGCGGACGAGGAGCACGTCAACCTGGGTATGCGGGCCTATCTGACAAAGTATCCGGCGGCAGACTGGGCCGTGCTGGGAGAGCCCACCGACCTGGAGATCGCCATAGCCCATCGGGGAGTGGCCCGCTTTTACGTTGATCTCCGGGGCCATGCCCAGCACGCGGCGCTGCCCAGTGCCGGTGAGACCGCCGTTCACAAGGCGGCCCGGGCGGTACTGGCCATCGACCAGCTCAATGGCGAGTTGAGTGGCCAGACCCACCCGCTGCTGCCGCCCCCCTCCATCGTTGTGACCCAGCTGGAGGGCTATGAAAAGGACAATGTGGTGCCTGCAAAGGTGCGGCTGCTCACCGACCACCGGCTGCTGCCCGGGACAACGGAGCAACAGGCGCGGGAGCTGCTGGAGCAGGCTCTTGCCCGGGCGGGTGTCGAGGGCGCCACGCTGGAAAAAAGGCACTTCATGGCTGGCGGCGAGACGCCGGCCGAAGAGGACTTTGTGCGGCGGGCCTGTGCCGTCACCGGAACAACGCTGGGCCGCGTACAGACCCCGAAGCCGTTCGGGGCCTCCTGCGAGCAGTGCTTCCTGGTGGAAGCGGGGGCAAAGACCATCGTCCTGGGCCCGGGAAGCCTGGAGCAGGCCCACACCGTGGATGAATTTGTCCCCCGCGAGCAGCTTTTGCAAGCGGTGGCCTGCTACCGCGCGCTGGCCTGCGAGATGCTGGGCGCGCAGCAGGTTTGAAACCGCCTCCATGGCGCCCTGCCCTTTTATGAAACGCACAAGAAAAACGCCGCCCTTTTGGCTGACAAAGGGCGGCGTTCGTGGTATGCTATAAAAAAGAAAGGGGGCGGGGGCCGTGGGCCACTGGATCATCGCGGCGGCGCTGGCCGTCTATGGGGGGCTGCTGGGCGTTCTGCTGCGCCGCGCCGGACGGCCCGGGGGCTACCTTGCGGAAAAGACCCTTTGCAGCGCCGCCTTTGTGGCGCTGGCGGCCCTGTGCGCCCGGCTGGGCAGCCGGCCGGAGGCTTTCTGGAAGCTGCTGCCCGCGCTGCTGTGCTGTGTGGCGGGGGATGTGGTGCTGGCCCTGTTCAACCGCCGCCGCCGGCCGGCGCTGTTTCTGGCCGGGCTGGTGAGCTTTCTGGCCGGCCACGGCCTGTTCGTCTGGGGCCTGTGCCGGCTGCAGCCCCTGGGCTGGCCGGTGCCCGCCGCCGCTTTGGCCGGCCTGGCCGCCCTGCTGGCGGTGGACCGGGCGGGCAGGGTGCGGCTGGGGCGGATGCGCCCCTGGGCGATGGTGTACGCCGTGTTCGTGTCGGCGCTGCTGGGCAAGGGCCTGCAGCTGGCGGCGGGGCTGGGGGAGACGTGGTGCTTTTTGGTGCTGGCCGGGGCGGCGCTGTTCTGGCTGTCCGACCTGCTGATCCTCTTCCTCTACTTCACCCCCGGCGAGCACCGCGCCCTCCACGCCGCCAACCTGCTCACCTATTACGGGGCCATGGCCCTGCTGGCGCTGAGCCTGGCCTTTTAATCCGGCCTTGCAAAGCGCGAAACACGCCGCCCCCGGGCAGAACTGCCCGGGGGCGGCGTGTTGTCGTTTTATCGGTCAGCGCACCTCGCACAGCACCACATACCGCTCCTCGTCCGAGCGGTTGGTGCAGGTGAGCAGGGCCACCAGCGGTTCCTCGGCGGCCCAGCCGGCGGGGGCGGAAAAGGTGGTGTGCTGCGCCGCCCAGTCCACCAGCAGCGCCCGGTTCGCCGGGTCGTCAAAGCCGTTGTCCGCCCACTCCTGGGCCAGGATCACAAAGCCGTAGAGCACCCGCAGCTGCAGGTCGCCCTCCGGCGTTTGCAGGGTCATGGCGGGGTGTTCGTCGTACCATTCCTGGCTGGCGTACTTCCAGACGTCGGCAAACATCGAGCCGTCTTTCATGTTGTGGCCGTAGATGATGGAAAGGCCGCTGGAAAAGTCCGCCGGGCAGCGCCAGTCCAGATACAGCGAGCCGCTCATGTTCCAGCTGCCGTCCGGCAGGCGGCGCAGGTAGTAATCGTTGTCCGCCGCCTGCATCACCGGGTAGTCGATGCGGGTGCCCTCGCAGTAGAGCCAGCCCACCGCGTCCGGGTACTGCTGGAGCAAAAGCTCCATGTCCACACCGTAGACGGGGGCCTCTTCCTCGCCGGAGGCGGCGCTCTGGGGCCGGGAGACGGTCACCTGCTGGCGGATGGTCTCATAGCTCTCGGAGCCCTGCCGGTAGCCCAGCAGGATGCGGCCGATGTTCACTGCGCTCACCACCACCACCGCCGCCAGCGCGATCTGAAGCAAAAGCAGCCCCCAGCGGCGTTTTTGCGGGCTTTCCTCTTCCATGGCGTCCTCCCCGTTTCGGCAGAAAGACCGTACTTTCTAATCAGTATACCACACACGGGCGGTGTTTTACAAGGGGGCACACCGCCCGGGCGGCGCCGAACAGGGCGGGCGCGTCCGCCCGCCGCCAGCCCAGCAGCTCCACCCGGGCGGCCAGGGAGCCGTCGGCGGGCCGGGTGGGGGCGGCCAGGGTGGTGGAGAGGTATTTCTTGTTGTCGTCGGCAAAGACGGTGGCCACCGGGCCTTTGCCCTCGGCGTCCAGCAAAAGGGCAGCGTACAGGTTGGCCCCCGAGGAGATGCCCACCCCCAGCCCCAGCTCCCGCGCCAGCCGGGCCGACAACCAGATGGCGTCCTCGTCGGCCACGTCTACCACCCGGTGGATGCGCCCGCGGTCCAAAATGGAGGGGATGAAGTCGTCACCGATGCCCTCGATGCGGTGGGGGCCGGCCGCCCCGCCGGACAAGAGAGCGGCGGCGGCGGGCTCCACCGCGGCGATGCAGGCCTTCGGGCCCAGCGCCCTGGCCACCCCCATCAGGGTGCCGCCGGTGCCCACCCCGGCGGCGAACGTCCGCACCCCGGGCAGGGCGGCCAGCAGCTCCGCGCCGGTGGTGCGCTGGTGGGCCAGCGGGTTCTCCTGGTTGTCGAACTGGCGGGGCGTAAAGGCCCCCAGCTCGGCGGCGGCGGCCCGGGCAAGGGCCAGCGCCCCCTGAAAGCCCCCCTGGTCCGCCCGCACCAGATGCAGCCGGGCGCCGTACATCTCCAGCAGCTGGCGGCGCTCGCGGCTGAGGTGGTCAGGCAGGAAGATGTGGGTGGGGTGGCCGGTGAGGGCCCCCAGCGCCGCAAAGGCGATGCCGGTGTTGCCGCTGCTCACCTCCACGATGGGCTGGCCGGGCCGCAGCGCGCCGGAGGCCTGGGCCCGCGCCAGCACGAACGCGGCCACCCTGTCCTTGATGCTGCCGGACAGATTGAAGCTCTCCAGCTTGGCCCAGACGCTGCCGGCACGGCCGTCCAGCCGGTAGAAGATACGGACCAGGGGGGTGTTGCCGGATAAACTCTCATATGCGTACATAAAACTCTCTCCTTGCGTTCGTTTTGCGGCGGAAAACTGCGGGCAAAACAAAAAGGCTGCGTGTCTGCACACACAGCCTCGCAAAACGCGGCGCAAAACCAAAACACGGCATCTTTGCCGGCTTGGCGCAATACGCGGTCGAAAGGGCAGGGCAGCAGACAGCACCTAAAGGGCCGCCCGCTGCCGCGCCCGGGCCGCCGGCCCCAAGCGCGAAAAAAGCGGTCGCCCTTTCAACAGCGACAACAACAGATGTTGTTTGTTTTGATCTTATCCGAGAATTTTTTCATTGCGATCACCTTGTTCCACACTTTACCATGGCAAACGGATGCTGTCAAGAGGCATTTTTTGGCAGGTCCCCGTTAAAAGGCGCGCTGCGCCGCCGCCCGGCGGCCCGACATTCTTTTTTTACCGCTACAAGCGTGCTATACTGAAATCAAACATATGGCCGCCACAGCGGCAAAAGGAGGAGAATAATGCAGGAGAACAAAGCGGAGCGCAAACAGCTCAAGCGGGCCTACAAGCGTGAAAAGCGCCGGCTCATCCAGCCCTGGAAAGCGCTGACCATCCTCGGTCTGGTGCTGGCGCTGCTGCTGAGCCCGGTGCTGGCGATGCTCACCATCTTCGACAACACGGTGGCCGCCTTTGTGGGCGGCACGTTCTGGGAGCTGGAAAACGAGGACCCCAACGCCATTTACTTCGAGGGCGACTTTGCCAGCGTGGAGGAGATGGCCGACTACGGCACCGCCCTGTGTGAAACGGTGGAGGCGGAGGGCGCGGCCCTGCTGCTCAACGAAAACGACGCGCTGCCCCTGGCCCCGGGCGCGGCGGTGAGCTGCTTTTCCACCTCTTCGGTGAACCTGGTCTACGGGGGCACCGGCTCGGGCAACATCGACGCCTCCAAGGCGGACAACCTGAAGACCGCCCTGGAAAAGGCGGGCTTTTCGGTGAACGGCACCCTGTGGGACTTCTACGCCACCGGCCCCGCCGGTGAATACTCCCGGGGGCAGGGCGGCATGGTGAGCCTGGCCTCCGCCACCGTGGCGGAAGCGCCCTGGAGCATTTACACCGACGAGGTCAAGGACTCGGTGGAAAGCTACGGCGACGCCGCCATCGTGGTGCTCTCCCGGGTGGGCGGCGAGGGCGCCGACCTGAGCTATGACCAGGTGAACTACCTGGCGCTGGACCAGAACGAAAAGGACATGATGGCCGCCCTGGCCCAGATGAAGCAGGAGGGCAAGCTGGACAAGATCGTGGTGCTCATCAACACCGCCAACGCCCTGCAGGTGGACTTCCTCAAGGACAACGAGTACGGTGTGGACGCCTGCCTGTGGATCGGCGACGTGGGCATCTCCGGCATCAACGCGGTGGCCGGCATCCTGGCGGGCCAGGTGAACCCCTCCGGCAGCCTGGTGGACACCTACTGCTACGACAACTACTCCGCCCCCGCCATGCGGAACTTCACCCCCATCCGCTACGCCGGCTATGAGGAGGGGATCATCCCCGCCAACGCCAGCACCTACATGATCTACCAGGAGGGTATCTACGTCGGCTACAAGTACTACGAGACCCGCTATGAGGACTATGTGATGGGCACCGGCAACGCCGGCGAATACGCCTACGGCGACGAGGTGGCGTTCCCCTTTGGCTACGGGCTGAGCTACACCGACTTTGCGTACAGCGACCTCTCGGTGAACTACAACGCCGCCTCCGACGCCTTTGAGGTGAACGTCACCGTGACCAACACCGGCAGCGAGTACGCCGGCAAGGAGACGGTGCAGGTGTATGTCCAGTCTCCCTACACCGACTATGACAAAGCCAACGGGGTGGAAAAGGCCTCGGTGGCGCTGGTGGGCTTCGGCAAGACCGATATCCTGGAGCCGGGCGCGTCCGAGACGCTGACCATCACGGTGGACAAGCGGGACATGGCCTCCTACGACGCTTACGGCGCGGGCACCTACATCCTGGACGCGGGCGACTACTACCTGACGGTGGCCACCGACGCCCACAACGCGGTGAACAATGTGCTGGCAGCCAAGGGCTACACCCCCGCCGAGGGCCGGATGGACGCCGCCGGCGACGCCGCCCTTGCCTGGAAGTGGACGGAGGAAGACCTGGACACCACCACCTATGCCACCTCCGCCAGCGGCGGCGAGGTGAAGAACCGGCTGTCTGACGCGGACCTGAACCTGTCCGACGCCGCCGACACCCAGGTGACCTATCTCTCCCGCAGCGACTGGCAGGGCACGTTCCCCGGCAAGCCGGTGCAGCTGGCGCTGAACGACGCCCTGATCGACCTGCTCCAGGACGTGCAGTACGACCCGGCCGACTACGAGGCCGTGGAGATGCCCGCCCTGGGCCAGGCGGGGGAGCTGACCCTGTACGACCTGATCGGCAAGGACTTTGACGACCCCCTGTGGCAGGACCTGCTGGACCAGATGACCTTTGACGAGATGGTGAGCCTGATCGGCGATGCGTTCCACTGGACCATGCCGGTGAAGTCCATCGAGGCTCCCGGCACCCGGGACGAGAACGGCCCCCAGGGCCTCACCGCCTCGCTGCTGGGTTCCGACGCCACCCAGCTGGACGCCACCGCGTTCACCTCCGAGGACGTGATGGCCGCCACGTTCAATCTGGAGCTGATGTACGAGGTGGGCAAGGTCATCGGCAACAACTGCCTGGAGGCGGGCATCGCCTGCCTGTACGGCCCGGGCAACAACATCCACCGCACCCCCTACGGCGGGCGCAATTTTGAGTCCTGTGCCGAAAAGGACTTTCCAGAAAAAAGCAGGTCAGAGCGGGTCAGTTTGTCCCTGAATTTTGGACGATATACAGAGCCATTCCGCAGGGAAAAAGCAAAAAATGGCGTGGGTACGAATGAAATGGGAAATGCCTCTTTTGGGGAGATTTGGCACATTTTTTTGGAAAAATGCAAGATTTCATGCAAGATAATTCAGGCCCGTTTTCCCTTATGGCTGCTGGTTTTTTGCCACCCCGCCCGAAGGTCACTGTTCCCAAATGCAAGATTTAAAGAGGATTTTCTGTATTATTAAATATGAAATATACAAATAGTAAAATATGGCTGAAAATTAAAGGTTCTCCGGGTCCCAATATTTTATAAGGAGAACCTGAACATGAAAAAGAAAAATACAGCGCAGACCCTGCTGGAACAGCAGATCCAGGAATTGCTGGCCCCCTGGCCTGATCCCATGAGCCGCATTGATTTCCGTAAAGCCTGCCACATTGGCACCCGCACTTCTATCTACCTACTACAGAGTGGGCTGGTACCCTGTGAGAACAACGGAAAGAAGAGCCGGTGCTACAAAATCTCCAAGGCAGATGTGGCGGCCTACCTGCTGCGCCGTCTCACCGAGCCGGAGTATTACACCCCGCCCAGCGACTGGTACAAGAACTACCCCCAGCGTAAACCGCCGGCTACCTCCCTGATCCATTCTCTCAACTACGCAGCCATCTCACAGCAGAAACTGCACAGCTACCTGAAAAAGACGACCAAAGGTTACCCCGATGTCCTGACCGTAAGTCAGATCGCCCAAATCACCGGCTATCGGGTGCATACGGTTTCCCGGTGGTGTACCGAAAAAAGGGTAAAATCCTTTATGATTTGTAACCGGTATATGGTTCCTAAGGCCTGGCTCCTGGACTTCCTCACCTCTGAGGAGTACAACAACATCACCCGCAAGAGCAAGAAACATTATGCCATGATCGGAGCGGTGGCACCAAAACCGAGAAGCCCCAGGAAGAAGGGCTGAAAGATAGAACAAGGGGAGCATTTTCTGAATCGGAAAATGCTCCCCTTGTGTTTGCAGAAATCATTGCCCCTTCAGTTAGAGCCCACGTGGAATTGTTGATTCTTGTAATAGCAGCCAATGATGTCGCAGATTTGTAAGTATACTTCGAATATTTGCTGACATTTATTACAACTGACTTCTATTTTGTTGCAACAAAGCGGTACAAAGCCCGGATTTCTAATCATTATTCTAACATTCTAACAATCATTGTTAGCAAATTGTTAGAATACCAGAACCGGATCAAGAGGAAAATCCGCACCCGGAAGCGGCGGGTCTTGATGGATGAAGCTTCTGATGATAAGGAGCAGCTGCTTACAGACCGGGTCAAGCTTACACGGCTGAATCAGGAATACTGCCGATAGGCTCCTGTCAGAAGTTTTCTAAACAGATTTGCTTATGGGATTTAGTTCAGAGTATTGGCATTATTTCAATTGTTCAGATAGTAGAGGCTATCTGAGTTTTTGTTGCCATGGTGTTCCACGAAACAAACAGATACTTATTGATTGCTCAGCGGCCTTCTTAATGTTTCAGGAAGCATTTGGTTTAATTCTTCTCTGGAGAAAAACTGCGATTCATTATCTTTCAATGCCTTTTGTGCCAAAGAGTAGCTTTTATTGTCTGTCAACGGCGCCGAGGCATATATTTCTGCTGTACGCTCTTGAAGCTCATCTCGTCTAACTACAATTTTTT
>DXAC01000113.1 GCA_019117205.1 Candidatus Allofournierella merdigallinarum
GCTCCTATTATATCAAAGTTCTTGCTATTCCACAAACATTTCTTGATACAACCGCCGGTTCCGTCTGGATTGTGCTTTTCCTTTCTTCTCTTGATTACATCTACTTAGCCATGAGCTGCTTCATGCCCTGGCTTTTCCAAGAAGTTCTGTATTGCAACTTTGAAAAACGCCGGAGCAGGCAGTGAACTGCTCCGGCGTTTTTGCCCGTTTTGCCCCGGGTCGTTACGGCTGGCGGCAGGCGAGATCCGCGTCGATGTCGTCTTTCCAGTGGTCGTCCAGCGGCGCGCCGCACCGCATCGCCGCCGCGGCCCGGCCCACCACCTCGTAGTTCAGCCGGGTGCCCTGGCTGTCGCTGTGGTAGCTGGCCGCCCGGCCGGGGGCGATGCCCAGCCGGCCCGCCGTCTCCACCGCGTCGATGTTGGCCCCCAGGAACAAAAACTCCCAGCCTTGTTCCTCCTGCTGGCGGCGGATCATCTGCCGCACCTGGTCGGCCCGGTAGCGCCGGCTGGCGTTTTCCATGCCGTCGGTGATCACCACGAACAGGGTGTGCTCCGGCACGTCCTCCGGCCGGGCGTATTTGTGGATGTTGCCGATGTGCCGGATGGCGCCGCCCAGCGCGTCCAGCAGGGCGGTGCAGCCCCGCACCCAGTACTCCTTTTCGGTGACGGGCCGCACCTGGTCCAGCGGCAGACGGTCGTGGAGCACCTCCACCTGGCTGTCGAACAGCACGGTGGAGATGAACGCCTGCCCCGGCTGGCCCCTTTGCTTTTCCAGCAGCGAGTTGAAGCCGCCGATGGTGTCTTTTTCCAGCCCCTGCATGGAGCCGCTGCGGTCCAGGATGAAAACAAGTTCCGTCAGATCTTTCTTCATAAATAATGACCCCCTAAACTGTGTCGGTTTTTGCTTACAAACACAGTATAGGGGGTCTGCGCGTTTTGCGGGTCGCCTCGCAGGCGACAGTTTCGGGGCAGGGTCAGCCCCGGAGGATCTTCTCCATCGGCCGGCCTTTCGCCAGCTCGTCCACCAGCTTGTCCAGGTACCGGATGTCCCGCATCAGAGGGTCCTGGATGTCCTCCAGCTTTGCCCCGCAGATGCTGCCGGTGATGCGGGAGCGGGCCGGGTTCATGGCCGGCGCCTGGCGGAAAAAGTCCCCGTAGGTGATGGGGGAGCCCTCCAGCCGGGCGATCTGCTCCGGCGTGTAGCCGGTGAGCCAGGCGGTGACCTGGTCCACCTCCCGGCGGGTGCGGCCCTTTTTCAGGGCCTTGTTCACCAGCAGGGGATACAGCGCGGAAAAGGGCATTTGGGTCACGTCGGCGCGGGGCATGGCTTCCTCCTTTTGGGGCCCTCAGCCCCCAAGCAGGGGCTGGTCAAAGGCGAACAGGGCCTCGTTGATCTCAAAGATGTTGTAGTTTTGGCGGGCGATGAAGTACTCCACGATGATGTCGAACCTGCTGGCGTGGGAAAAGGCGTAGCCCGCTTTCTCCAGCAGTTCCCGCGCCTCGCCCATGGGCAGCTCCAGCGCCACCGCAAAGGCCATGGCGGTGGGCTTGGAGGGCTTGTACCAGACGTTGGAGCGGATCTTGGAAAAGAGCTTGCGGTCGATGTTGGCTTTCTTGTAGCACTGGGCGTCGGTGAGGCCCGCCTCGTCGATCTTGCGCAGCAGCATCTGGGAAAAGCTCTCGTCCAGCTTTCCCAGCGCTTCCTCCAGGCTCTCGGGGGGCAGGCAGGCGGCCATGGGGGGCGAACTGCTCTCCGCCTCCCACAGGACGTCGGGGGGCAGCCGGCGCGCCAGGGCCCGGCGGCTCTGCTCCCAACGGCGGTCGGTGTGCCGCTCCACATACTGGTCGTCGATGGAGGCGGCGATGTCGGCAAAGAGCTTTTCGCCGATGGAATAGGACGCCCGGTCGTAGATCACCAGATACACCGTGATCTCCTGGCACAGCACAAAGGCGGCGATGGTGTCCACCGCCACCCGCAGGGCCTGGTCGCGGGGGTAGCCGTAGGCCCCGGCGGATAACAGGGGAAAGGCCACGCTCTCGCACCGGTTGGCCAGGGCCAGCTCCAGGCTGCTGCGGTAGGCGGAGGTCAGCAGCTCCCGCTCGCCGGCGCCGCCGCCCCGCCAGACGGGCCCCACCGTGTGGATGACGTACTTCGCGGGCAGGCGGTAGGCCCCGGTGAGCTTCGCCTGGCCGGTGGCACAGCCGCCCAGGGCGCGGCACTCCTCCAGCAGCTTTGGCCCGGCGGCCCGGTGGATGGCTCCGTCCACCCCGCCGCCGCCCAGAAGGCTCTCGTTGGCGGCGTTGACGATGGCGTCCACCTCCATGCGGGTGATGTCGTTTCGCACGATGAAAAGGGGCATGGTCCCGCCTCCCGAAAGATGATGGTGAGAAAGAGATCAGAACGTGACGGTGCGGTCCGGCTCGCCAAAGGCGGAGAACACCGCCGTGGCCCCGGTGAGGGCGAAGATCATGGTGTTGCCGTCGCCGGCGGCGTAAAGGCCCTGCAATTCCGGGTAGGCGTTCAGCATCTGCTGCTGGGCGGCAAGGTCCGGCACCTCCACCGCCCGGGCGGCCAGCCGCAGCCAGCGCTTGCCGTCAAAGGCGCAGATCTCCACCCGGGGGTCGGCCAGCATCTGCCGGGCCACCTCCTTTTTGCGGCCGGTCTGGATGGTGAGCCGGCCGTCGTACAGGTCCACGGTGCCAAAGGGGCGCACCCGGGGCCAGCCTCCGTCGCTGGTGGCCAGGTAGTAGGTGCCGCAGGCTTTCAGAAACCGGAAAACTTCCTCCATGGTACATTCCTCCCTGTTTTTTCTTTTATTGTATACCCGGCCCGGGCACAGCGTCAACCTCGCCCGGCGGCGGATACGAAAAAGCGCCCGGGCCCGGCAAAAAAGCCGGGCCCGGGCGCGTTGCGGGGGCCTTACAGGTCGCAGCGGTCGCCCCGGCAGCAGCACCCGCCCACGCCGGACAAAAGCCAGCCGAGCAGGGCCATGTACGCCATCGAGACAAAGGGGTCCGAGGCGATGACGCAGCCCCCGGAGGAGCAGCCCACCAGATAGTAGTAGGCCAGCCCCGCGCCCGCGCCGCCCAGGGTGAACAGGGCCGGGCGCAGCCATTTCTTCAGCCGTTCTTTCATTTTAAGCACCTCCTGCAAGATATTCCTCCGCCATCTGCACCGCCGTGGCCCCGTCGGCCACCGCCGTTGCTATCTGGCGCAGGGGTTTGGTCCGCACATCGCCCACGGCGTAAACGCCGGCCAGGCTGGTCCGCGTGGTCTCGTCCGCCAGGATGTAGCCCGCTTCGTCCAGCGCCAGCTGGCCCCGGGCCAGCCCGGAGGCGGGGGCCCGGCCCACGCTGACGAACAGCCCGTCGCAGGAAAGGGAGGTCCGTTCGCCGGTGCGGACGTCCCGCAGCGCCACGCCGGTGAGCCGGTCGTCGCCCAGCAGGCCCTCCACCACGGTGTTCCAGCGAAATTCGATGTTGCCCGACTGCCCCAGCGGCTGGTGGTAGACCCGGGTGGCCCGCAGGGTGTCCCGCCGGTGGACCAGGATGACCTTTTTCGCCACCCGGCTCAGCAGCAGCGCGTCGGCGGCGGCGGAGTTGCCGCCCCCCACCACCACAACGGTGCCGCCCTTGTAGCGCATCCCGTCGCAGGCGGCGCAGTAAGCCACCCCCCGCCCGGTGAGCGCCTGCTCCCTTTCCAGGCCCAGCCGGCGGGGGTCGGCGCCGGTGGCCAGTACCACCGTGCGGGCGTACAAAACGCCCCCGGTGGTGTACAGCGCCTTGGGGCTGGCGGCAAGGTCCGCTCGCTCCACCTGGGCGTAGAGGGTCTTCGCGCCGAACCGCTCGGCCTGGCGCTGCATCTTCTCCCCCAGGGAAAAGCCGTCCACCCCCTTCTCAAAGCCGGGGTAGTTGTCCACCTGTTCGGTCAGGGCCATCTGCCCGCCCGCCGAAAGCTTCTCCAGCAGCAGCACCTCCAGCCCGGCCCGGGCGGCGTAAAGGGCCGCGGTGCAGCCGCCGGGGCCGCCGCCCACCACGATCATGTCGTACACATGGGGCTCGCTCATCCCTGCCGCCTCCTCACTCGCCCAGACGCCCGGCCAGGAACCGGTCGATGGCCGCCTTGGAGTCGGGGGCCACCAGGGTGCCCAGCGCCCGGCCGCCCCGGTAGAGCAGCAGGGTGGGGATCACCTCCGCGCCCAGGTCCTTTGCCAGCTCCGGCTCCTCGTCCACGTTGATCTTCGCCGCCACCAGCCGGCCTTCGTTCTCCCGGGCGACCTGCTCGAACGCGGGCCCGATGCGCCGGCAGTAGCCGCACCAGGGCGCCCAGAGATCCACCAGCACGGGCAGCTCCCCGGCCAGCGCCTGCTCAAATCCTGCCTTGTTCATATCCATAGCCGCCATACATGTCAGCTCCTTTCCTTTGTGTGCCCTTAGTATACCCGGCTGGCGGGCGCTTTTCCGTGACCTGGTCACGATGAAAGCGGACATTTGGCGGATTTTTCTTGACGAACGGCCCCGACGGGCTTACACTGATAAAAGACCGGGGCGGCGCCCCGCGATCCATCATCACGCCGCAGCCAGCGGCGCGGAAAAAGGAGTAATGTACCATGAACAACCGCGAGAAGAACTTCGACACCATCGTAGCCCTGTGCAAAAGCCGCGGCTTTGTGTTCGCCGGCAGCGAGATCTACGGCGGCCTTGCCAACAGCTGGGACTACGGCCCCCTGGGCGTGGAGTTCAAGAACAATGTGAAAAAGGCCTGGCTGAAGAAGTTCGTGCAGGAGAGCCCCACCAATGTGGGCCTTGACGCCGCCATCATCATGAACCCCCAGACCTGGGTGACCACCGGCCATGTGGCGGGCTTCTCCGACCCGCTGCTGGACTGCAAGAGCTGCAAGGCCCGCCACCGGGCGGACAAGCTGGTGGAGGACGCCCACCCCGAGGTGAACGCCGACGCCATGAGCCAGGAGGAGCTGGACGAGTTCATCGCCAGCCATGAGGACGTGGTCTGCCCTGTCTGCGGCAAGCACGACTTCACCCCCATCCGCAAGTTCAACCTGATGTTCAAGACGGCCATCGGCGTCACCGAGGACTCCTCCTCCACCTGCTACCTGCGTCCCGAGACCGCCCAGGGCATCTTTGTGAACTTCGCCAACATCCAGCGCACCACCCGCCGCAAGCTGCCCTTTGGCGTGTGCCAGGTGGGCAAGGCGTTCCGCAACGAGATCACCCCGGGCAACTTCACTTTCCGCACCCGGGAGTTCGAGCAGATGGAGTGCGAGTTCTTCTGCAAGCCCGGCACCGACCTGGAGTGGTTCGCCTACTGGAAGGACTACTGCAAGAACTGGCTGACCAGCCTGGGCATCAAGGAGGAGAACCTGCGCCTGCGGGACCACGACCCCGCCGAGCTGGCGTTCTACTCCCGCGCCACCACCGACATCGAGTACGCGTTCCCGTTCACCGACTGGGGCGAACTGTGGGGCATCGCCGACCGCACCGACTACGACCTGGGCCGCCACCAGGAGGCCAGCGGCAAGAGCCTGGAGTACTTCGACCCCGAGTCGGGCGAGCACTACATCCCCTACGTCATCGAGCCCAGCCTTGGCGCCGACCGGGTGGCCCTGGCCTTTTTGTGCGAGGCCTACGACGAGGAGATCGTGGACGCGGCCAAAAACGACAAGCGGGTGGTGCTGCGGCTGCACCCGGCGCTGGCGCCCTACAAGGCGGCGGTGCTGCCCCTGAGCAAGAAGCTGGCCGAACAGGCCCGGCCCATCTGGCAGGAGCTTTCCAAGTACTTCATGGTGGACTACGACGAGACCGGCTCCATCGGCAAGCGCTACCGCCGCGAGGACGAGATCGGCACCCCCCTGTGCGTCACCGTGGACTTCAAGACCTTTGGCACCGACACCGAGCCCGCCGACGGCTGCGTGACCATCCGCGACCGGGACACCATGGAGCAGGTGCGCCTGCCCATCGCCGAGGTCAAGGACTACATCGAGAAGAAGATCGAGTTTTAAGGCCCCCGGGCCCTGAAACGGGCGGGGCCTGCCGGCGGCGGCAGGCCCCGTTTTCGGTCAAACAAGGAGACAGAATGAACGTTATCCGCCAGATCCTTATCCTGTTCGGCATCTGCCTGGCCGCCACGGTGGTAAGCGAGCTGCTGCCCCTGCCGCTGCCGGCCAGCGTGCTGGCTTTTCTGCTGCTGGCCGTGCTGCTGGGCGTCGGCATCCTCAAAGAGGGTTCGGTGGCCGGCCTGTGCGACTTCTTCCAAAAGAACCTCACCTTTTTGTTCCTGCCCGCCGGGGTGGGTCTGGTGGAGCGGCTGGACCTGCTGGCCCAAAGCGGCGCCGCCCTGGCGGTGGTGTGCCTGGTGAGCGGATCTTTCACCTTTGCCGCCGCCGCCCTCACCGTGCGGCTGGTGCAGCGCGTGGGGAAAGGAGGCCGCCGGTGAAAGAGCTCGTCTGCAACAACGCGGTGTTCGGCATCGTGCTCTGTGCCCTGGCCTGGCAGATCGGCCTGTGGGCCGCGAAGATGTGCAAGCATCACCCCCTGGTACATCCCATGCTGGTGGCGGTGGCCGTGGCGGTGGCAGTGCTGCTTGTCTTCGACATCCCCCTGGAATGGTTCCGGCAGGGGGCGGACTACATCGACATGCTGCTGCTGCCCGCCACCGCGGCCCTGGGCCTTCCCATCTACCGCCAGCGGCGGGTGCTGAAAGAGAACTTCTGGCCGATGGTGCTGGGCTGCGCCGCCGGCGCGGCGGCCAACGCCCTGGTGGCCATCGGCCTGTGCCGCCTGCTGGCGCTGGACGCCTCGCTGACAAACAGCGTGCTGCCCCACAGCGTCACCACCCCCATCGCCATCGCCCTCAGCGAGGAGGCGGGGGGCCTGCCCGCCATCACCACCCTCTGCGTGCTCTTCACCGGCATCTCGGGGGCGGTGTTCGCGCCGCTGCTGGTCAAGCTGTTCCGGCTGGAGGACCAGCCGGTGGCCACTGGGGTGGCCATCGGCACCACCAGCCACGCCATCGGCACCGGCCGGGCCATGGAGCTGGGGGCGGTGCAGGGGGCCATGAGCAGCGTGGCCATCGGGGTGGCCGGCCTGCTCACCGCTTTTTTGTCCCTTGTGTGGTGAATGGACCTGAACTCGTGGCCCAAGGAGAAGATCATGGAAAAAAGCAACAGCCGAAACGGCTGGATCGATTTGTGGAGATTTATTGCCTCACTGTGTGTGATCTGCGTCCACTTCAACGACCAAGTGCGGGCGATCGACCTGTGGCCGTTCACAACGCAGCTCATGCCCGGCGGGTATCTCTGGGTGGAATTCTTCTTCATCGTGGCGGGATACTATGCAGTGGCCCACGTGTCCCGCTGGCCGCAGGGAGAAGCACCAGAGCGGAAGATCGGGGCCTACATGTGGAAGAAATACAAATTCTTCCTGGCGGTCGCGGGCCCCTATGTGGTGCTGGAATATGTCAGCAACAACGCGTGGGCGCATCTGGACATCGTGGGCTGGATCCGCATCTGCCTGTCCATGCCCACGGAGGTGCTGCTTTTAAAGGGGACCAATGCCAATCCCTATTCTGTCGCCATCGCCATGTGGTTTTTGAGTTCGCTGCTCATCGCCATGCCCATCGTTCTGCTTTTGGCCACCCGCTTTTCCGGCGCGTTCAAAAACTATCTGGTCTGGCTGCTGGCGCCGGTGTGCTACGGGCTGGTGCTGCGTGAGCACATGTGCCTTGGTTCCGTGTCGCCGCCGGAGGGGTTCCTGCGGGCCATGGCGGGCCTGTGCCTGGGGGCGGGGCTGTTTTACATCACCCAGTCGCTGCGTCGCTACACCTTTACAAAGCGGGCCCGTGTGCTGTTGACGGTGTGCGAGGTGGGCGCGATGCTGGGGGCGTTCTCGCTGGCAGCGGTGAGCTTCATTTCGGAGGACAGCCGGGACATGGGGTTCGTGCAGCTCGTGGCGGTGTCGCTGGGCATCACGTTTCTGGGCCAAAGCGGCACAAGCCATATCAAGGGCCGGGCGCTGACCTATCTGGGAAAACTCAGCTTCCCCCTTTACTGCTGGCATTCCCTTGTGATCGAACAGGTGGAAAACATCGCCATACGCGTGCCGATGTCCGTTGCACAGCAGCGCATCGCGGTTTTTGTGTGCAGCATTTTGGTCGCCTGCTTTGTGCTCTGGTTCGTGGAAAAGGTACTGCCGCGGCTGGGCAAGGCGCTGGGGACTTTTTTGATCGAAGCAAAACATGGGTGACAAGGAGATAAAACATGAACAAGGACCTGATGAAAAAGTACGCCGAATTCGTCGTGCGGGTGGGGGTCAACGTGAACCCCGGCCAGACACTGATCATCCAGAGCCCGCTGGACGCCGCTTTCTTCGCCCGGGAGTGCGCGGCGGCCGCCTTTGCCGCCGGCGCGGCGGACGTGGTGGTGAAGTACTCCGACGAGCAGCTCACCCGCATCCGCATGGACAAGGCCAGGGAAGAGACCCTGTGCGACGTCAAGCCCCATGTGCTGCGCAGCTACCTGGACTATGTGGAGAGCGAGGGCGGCGCCTGTGTGCTGAACATCCATGCCGACGACCCGGAGGCGCTGAAAGGCCTGGACGCGGGCAAGCTGAACCGGGTGAGCATGGCCCGCCGCGCCGCCCTGGAGCCCTGGCGCAATTACACCATGAACGACCTGATCCAGTGGTGCGTGGTGGCCATCCCCAGCCCCGCCTGGGCGGCGGTGGTCTTTCCCGGCATGGAGACGCAGGCCGCGATGGAAAAGCTGTGGCAGCTGATCTTTGAGGTCTGCCGCATCGACCCGGACACCGACCCGGTGGCCGTCTGGAAAGCCCACACCGCCCGCATGAGCGAAAACCGGGACAAGCTCAACGCCCTGGGCCTTGCCAGCGTGCGCCTGGTGAGCAAAAACGGCACCGACCTCACCATCGGCCTGGCGGACGACCACGTCTGGGAGGGCGCGGCCAGCGTGGCGGCCAACGGCATCCCCTTTATCCCCAACATCCCCACCGAAGAGGTGTTCACCGCGCCCCACCGGCTGCATGTGGACGGGGTGGTCAAGGGCACCAGGCCCTATGTCTACAACGGCCAGCTCATCGAGGGCTTCTCGGTGACCTTTAAAGACGGCAAGGTGGTGGAACACTCCGCCGAAAAGAACGACGAACTGCTGGGCGAACTGCTGGCCAGCGACGAGGGCGCGTCCCACATCGGCGAGATCGCCCTGGTGCCCGCCTCCAGCCCCATCAACCGCAGCGGGGTGCTCTTCTACAACACCCTGTTCGACGAGAACGCCGCCTGCCACATCGCTTTCGGCGCGGGTTACCCCGGCACCGTCAAGGGGGGCAATGCCATGACCAAAGAGCAGCTGCTGGCGCTGGGGGTCAACGACTCCGCCGTCCACGAGGACGTGATGGTGGGCGCCGAGGACATGACCATCACCGGCCTGTGCAGGAACGGGGCCACCGTGACCATCTTTGAAAACGGCGAGTGGGCGCTGTGAGCGGCCCTGCGGCGGAAAAAGGCTTGCAAATGCCGAAAAGGCGTGGTATAATACCACAGTACGAACGTTATCCTGAGAGTGAGCCGCAAGGCTCGCTCTCTTTGTATGTTTGGGAGGTTTTGCCATGGCGAAAGCGAGCGGCGGCCAGAACACGGCCGGCACCGTGGAGCGGCTGGTGCGCCCGGTGGTGGAGGGCATGGGCCTGCGGCTTTGGGATGTGCGCTTTGAAAAGGAGGGGCCGGACTGGTTCCTGCGCATCTTCATCGACCGGGACACCCCCCTGGACACCGACACCTGCGAGGCGGTGAGCCGGGCCATCGACCCGGTGATCGACGCCGCCGACCCCATCGACCAGAGCTATTTCATGGAGGTGGGCAGCCCGGGCCTGGGGCGCCGGCTCACCCGCCCCGAGCACTTCGGGCCTTACGTGGGCCAGAAGATCGCCGCCCGGCTCATCCGCCCGAACGAGAGCGGCGCCCGGGAGCTGGAGGGCGCGCTGCTGGCCTTTGAGAACGGCGCGGTGACCATCGACACCGCCGCCGGCCCCGTGCGGTTTGCCCTGTCCGACGCCAGCTTCGTCAAGCTGTGCGACGACGAGGACCTGTTCTGACCCCGGCGCGGCAGGCGCCTTTTGTATAAAATTCTACGGCCCGCAGCGCGGCCGGTCAAAATTGGAGGAAACAGAAAAAATGAACGCAGAGTTTTTTGAAGCCCTGAGCATGTTGGGCAAGGAGCGGGGCCTCTCTCCCGAGTACCTGATCGAGAAGATCCAGGCCGCCATCGTCATCGCCGTGAAAAAGGACTACGAGGTGGAGGACGACAACGTGCTGGTGGAGATCGACCCGGCCGAGGGCAAGTTCACCGTGAACCTGGTGCGGGACGTGGTGGAGGAGGTGGAGAACCCCCACACCCAGCTGAGCCTGGAGCAGGCCCAGGCCATCCGCAAGACCTACAAGGTGGGCCAGCGGGTGGTGACCCCCCTCAAGACCAAGGAATTCGGCCGCATCGCCGCCCAGACGGCCAAGCACGTCATCCGCCAGGGCATCCGGGAGGCCGAGCGCAGCCAGATGTACAGCGAGATGCAGTCCAAGGCCCACGAGATCATCAACGCCCAGGTGGTGCGCATCGACCCGGAAAAGGGCCTGGTGGTGCTGGACATCGGCAAGGGCGAGGCGGTGCTGCCCCGCTCCGAGCAGGTGCCCGGCGAGGAGTTCTACGAGGGCCAGCACGTGCAGGTGTACGTCAAGGACGTGCTGGTCACCGACCGGGGCCCCCGGGTGATCATCAGCCGCACCAGCGAGCAGCTGGTCAAGCGGATGTTCGAGATGGAGGTGCCCGAGATCTTCGACGGCACCGTGGAGATCCGGGCCATCAGCCGGGAGGCGGGTGTGCGCACCAAGATGGCCGTCTGGTCGAAAGACGAGAACGTGGACCCGGTGGGCGCCTGCATCGGCGCCCACGGCGCCCGGGTCAACCAGATCGTGGACCAGCTCCACGGCGAGAAGATCGACGTGGTGCGCTGGAGCGAGGACGTCACTGAGTTCATCGGCGCGGCCCTGAGCCCCGCCAAGGTGCTGAAAGTTGAGATCCTGGAGGGTGAGCGCAAGGCCTGCCGGGTCACCGTGCCCGACCACCAGCTGAGCCTGGCCATCGGCAACAAGGGCCAGAACGCCCGGCTGTGCGCCCGGCTCACCGGCTACAACATCGACATCCGCCCCGAGAGCGGCTACTACGGCGAGGACACCGACGACTGAACGCCCCGCCGCGAACCATACTAAGAGGAAAGCGAGGAAGCTGCCCCGTGCAACAACGAAAGATCCCCTTGCGCCGGTGCATCGGCTGCAACGAGCAAAAGCCCAAAAAAGAGCTGGTGCGCGTCGTGCGCAGCCCCCAGGGCGAGATCGCCCTGGACCGGGTGGGCAAGATGCCCGGCCGGGGCGCTTACCTGTGCTTCGACGCCCGGTGCCTGGCCAAGGCCCGCAAGGCCAAGCGCCTGGAGCGGACGCTGGACACCCAGATCCCGCCCGAGGTGTACGAGCGGATCGAACAGGAGATAAAAGGAGCCCAAGTTGGAGACGAATGACAAAAAGCTGTTTTCGGCCCTGTCGCTGTGCAAAAGGGCCCGCCGGCTGGTGCTGGGCTTCGACGCGGTGATGGGCAGCGTCGCCCGGGGCGAAGCCGCGCTGGTGCTGCTGGCCGCCGACGTGAGCGCGGGCACCGAAAAGCGGGTGCGCCGGAACTGCGAGGGCCTTGTACCCTGTGAGAAGATGCCGCTGGTCCAGACGGACCTGTGCCCCATCACCCTGAAAAAGGTGGGCGTTTACGCCGTCACCGACGAGCAGCTGGCCGTTTTGTGCCGCCGCAGCCTCGAGCAGAAAAAGGAGGACAACGCATGATCATTAAATATAAAGTGAGCGAGGTCGCCAAGGACCTGAACAAACCCGCCAAGCAGATCGTGGACCTGCTGGCCGCCCTGGGAGGCGAGCCGAAAAAGGTGGGCGCCAACCTGGAGGAGACGGAGCTGAACTACATCTTCGAGCGCCTGACCCAGGAAAGCGCCGAGACGGACCTTGCCGCCTACCTGGACAGCGCCCCCAAGCCCAAGCCCAAGGAGAACGAGATCCTGAAAAAGGCCGACGGCACCGTGGTGGAGATGCCCCGGCCCAAGCACAAGGCGGAGAAAAAGGCCGCTGCCGCCGCCCCCGCCCCCAAGCGGGAGGTGGTCACCAAGGTGGTGGACACCCGCACGGTGGACGTGAACCTGGACAAATTCAACGAGAAATACACCGAGCTGGCCGGCACCAAAAACGTGGAGAACCGGCGCAAGCCCACCCCGGCGGGCAACAAGCAGAAGTTCGCCGGCAACAAGAACCGGGGCCGCCAGCCGTTCCAGAAAAAGCGGGAGACCGAGGCCGAGCGGCTGCAGCGCATCCAGCTGGAAAAGGCCCGCAAGGCCCAGCTTAAGGTGCAGATCCCCGACGAGATCACCGTGGGCGAGCTGGCCAGCCGCTTAAAGCAGACCGCCAGCAACGTCATCAAAAAGCTGATGGGCCTGGGCGTGATGGCCTCGGTCAGCGAGGTGGTGGACTTCGACACCGCCGCCATCGTGGCCGAGGAGTTCGGCGCCAAGGTGGAAAAAGAGGTGCATGTCACCATCGAGGAGCGGCTGTTCGAGGTGGAAGAGGACAACGCCGCCGACCTGGTGGAGCGGCCCCCCGTGGTGGTGGTCATGGGCCACGTGGACCACGGCAAGACTTCCATCCTGGACGCCATCCGCAAGACCCACGTCACCGCGGGCGAGGCGGGCGGCATCACCCAGCACATCGGCGCCTACCAGGTCATGGCGGGCGGCAAGCCCATCACTTTCCTGGACACCCCCGGCCACGAGGCCTTTACCAGTATGCGTGCCCGCGGCGCCAACATGACCGACATCGCCGTGCTGGTGGTGGCCGCCGACGACGGCATCATGCCCCAGACGGTGGAGTCCATCAACCACGCCAAGGCCGCCCAGGTGTCGGTGATCGTAGCCATCAACAAGATGGATAAGCCCACCGCCAACCCCGACCGGGTCATGGAACAGCTCACCCAGTACGAGCTGGTGCCCGAGCAGTGGGGCGGCGACGTGATCTGCGTGCCGGTGTCCGCCGTCACCGGCCAGGGCATCTCCGACCTGCTGGAGAACATCGCCCTGGTGGCCGAGGTGCGGGAGCTGAAAGCCAATCCCAACCGCCGGGCCAAGGGCGCGGTGGTGGAGGCCCGCCTGGACAAGGGGCAGGGCCCCGTGGCCACCATCCTGGTGCAGAACGGCACCCTGCACAAGGGCGACTGCATCATCGCCGGCACCGCCGTGGGCCGGGTGCGCACCATGAAAAACGACAAGGGCCAGTACATCGAGGCGGCCGGCCCCTCCACCCCGGTGGAGATCACCGGCCTCACCGAGGTGCCCGCCGCGGGCGACCTGTTCGACGCGGTGGCGGACGAGAAGCTGGCCCGGGAGCTGGCCGACCGGCGGGCCGCTGAGGCCAAGGAGCGCCAGTTCAGCACCTACCAGAAAGTCACCCTGGACAATCTGTTCAGCCAGATCGCCGAGGGCGAGCGCAAGGAGCTGGACATCATCGTCAAGGCGGACGTGCAGGGCAGCGCCGAGGCGGTGAAGCAGAGCCTGGAAAAGATCAGCAACGACGAGGTGCGGGTGAAAGTCATCCACACCGGCGTGGGCGCGGTGAACAAGTCCGACGTGATGCTGGCCAACGCCTCCGGCGCCATCATCATCGGCTTCAACGTCCGCCCCGACCCGGTGGCCAAGGAAGAGGCCGCTCAGGCGGAAGTGGAGATGCGGATGTACCGGGTCATCTACGACGCCATCAACGACGTCACCGACGCCATGAAAGGTATGCTGGCCCCCAAGATCCGCGAGGTGGAGCAGGGCCGGCTGGAGGTGCGCCAGGTGTACAAGATCAGCAGCGTGGGCCTGGTGGCCGGCAGCTACGTGCTGGAGGGCAAGATCACCCGCACCAGCAAGATCCGGGTGGTGCGCGACGGCATCGTCATCACCGAGGACGAGATCGCCAGCCTGCGCCGCTTCAAGGACGACGTCAAGGAAGTGGCCCAGGGCTACGAGTGCGGCGTGACGCTGGAGAAATTCTCCGACATCAAAGAGGGCGATATCTTCGAGGCGTTCATCCTGGAAGAGTATCGTGACTGACGAGGTGATACCATGCCTGTTTCCAAAAACCAGGGCCGGCTGGCCCAGGACATGAAGCGGGAGGTCATCGGCATCGTGGGCCAGATGAAGGACCCCCGCCTGGCCGACGGCCTGCTCACCATCACCCGGCTGGAGGTCACCCAGGATCTGGACCAGGCCCGGGTGTTCATCAGCGTGCTGGGCGGCGGCGAGAACGCGGCAAAGGAGGCGCTGGCCGCCCTGAACCGGGCCAGCGGCCATGTGCGCACCGAGATCAGCCGGCGTATGCACATCCGCAAAGCCCCCCGTTTCGTATTCTTGCGGGACGACGGCGCCGCCTACGCCGCCCACATCAACGAGCTGCTGGCCGGCCTCCACAAGGACGAGGAAGCCTGACAGGCCGCTGAGCGAAAAGAGGAGAGACCATGAGTGAGATTTTGGAATTGCTGAGCCTGATCAGCCGGCTGCTCCACGCGGAGAACGTGCTGATCCTGTGCCACAAAAATCCCGATGGCGACACGGTGGGATCCTCCGCCGCGCTGTACCACGCCCTGAAGAGCCTGGGCAAGACCGCCGCCCTGCTCTGCTCCGACCCCATCCCCGCCCGCTATTCCTATATGCAGGCGGAGCAGTTCACCGGCCAGTTCGAGCCCGGCTACATGGTTGCGGTGGATGTGGCGGGCATCCAGCTGTTTGGCGACGGGGTGCGCCAGTACTCCGAGCGGGTGGACCTGTGCATCGACCACCACGGCTCCAACAGCGGCTACGCCGACGCCATGTACCTGGACGCCTCCGCCGCCGCCACCGCCGAGATCATCTACCAGCTGCTGGAGGCCATGCAGGTGCCCATCACCCCGGTGATCGCCGACTGCCTGTACACCGGCCTGTCCACCGACACCGGCTGCTTTCTGTTCAGCAACACCACCGCCCACACCCACAAGGTGGCGGCGGCGCTGATGGAGGCGGGCGCCCGGGTGGAAGAGCTCAACGCCCTGCTGTTCGAGAGCAAATCCAAGGGGCGGGTGGCCATCGAGCGCACTGCCCTGGAAAACCTGGAATACCACTTTGAGGAGCAGTGCGCCCTGATCTACATGACGCGGGAGCAGATCGCCGCCTCCGGCGTGTCCATGGAGGACCTGGAGGGGGTCACCGGCCTGCCCCGCAAGATCGAGGGCATCAAGGTGGGCATCACCCTGCGCCAGCTGCCCAGCGGCAGCTACAAGATCAGCGTGCGCACCGTGAAAGGGGTGGACGCCTGCGCCATCGCCAAGCGGCTGGGGGGCGGCGGCCACGAGCAGGCCGCCGGCTGCGAGCTGGAGGGCAATCTGGAAAACGCCAAGGCCGCCGTGCTGGCCGAGGTGGAAAAAGAGCTGGCCCGCGCGTCGCAGCGGGCGGAGGAGCATTCATGAGCCTGTGCGGCATCCTGCCGGTGGACAAGCCCGCCGGCTGGACCAGCTTTGACGTGATCGCCAAACTCCGCGGGGTGCTGGCCACCCGGCGCCTGGGCCACTCCGGCACTTTGGACCCCATGGCCACCGGCGTGCTGCCGGTGTTCGTGGGCATGGCCGCCAAGGCGGTGGACCTGCAGCCGGACCACGATAAGGCCTACCGGGCCCAGGTGCGCTTCGGCCTTGCCACCGACACCGGCGACATCACCGGCGCGCCGGTGGCAACGGGGGAAAACATCCCCGACGCCGCCGCGGTAAAAACGGCGCTGGCGGCTTTCCTCGGCCCCCGGATGCAGACCCCGCCCATGTACTCGGCGGTAAAGGTGGGCGGCGTGCCCCTGTACAAGCTGGCCCGCCAGGGCAAAACGGTGGAGCGGGCGGCGCGGCCCGTCACCTTTTACCGGCTGGCGCTGGTGGAGCAGCCCGCGCCGGACCGCTTCGTCATCGACATCGAGTGCAGCAAGGGCACCTATGTGCGCACCCTGGTGGAGGAGCTGGGGCAGGCGCTGGGCTGCCCGGCCTGCCTTGCGGCGCTGCGGCGCACCCGGGCGGGGGTCTTCACCCTGGACCGGTGCGTCACTTTGGAGGCCATCCAGGCCGCGAAAGAGGCGGGCCGGCTGGAAACGCTGCTGGTGGGGGTGGACGCTCTCTTTTCCCGGCTGCCCGCCGCCCGGGTGGGCGGGGCGGAAAAGGCCCGGCTGCTCAACGGCGCGCCGGCGCGCCGGCCGGAGCTGGCCGACGGCCGCTGGCGGCTGTACGACGAGGGCCCCGACGGGGCGTTTCTGGGCCTGGGCCTCGCGGCCGACGGGCTTTTGCGGGGCGAAAAACTGTTTGTGGAAAGGGCGTGAGCTCCTTTTGAAGATCTACCATCGGCTCGCACAGGCAGACGCCGGCGGGCCGGGCAGCGCGGTGGCCCTGGGCTTTTTCGACGGGGTCCACATTGGGCACCGGTCGGTGATCGGCGCGGCGGTGTCCGCCGCTGCCGCCGGCGGGCTCACCGCGGGGGTATTCACCTTCCGGCTGCCTCTTTCCAGCCACCTCAAGGGAGGCAGGCTGCAAACGGAGGAGGGCAAGCACCAGGTCATGGAGCGCCTGGGGGTGCAGCTGTACCTGGAGCCTCCCTTTGAGGAGGTCTGCGGCCAGAGCCCGGAGGAATTCGTGGAGCTGGTGCTGGAAAAGGCGCTGCGCGCCAAAGCGGTGTTCTGCGGCGACAACTTCACCTTTGGCAAAAAGGCCGCCGGCAACGTGGACACCCTGCGCCGGCTCTGCGGCGCCCGGGGCATTCGGGTGGTGCAGGTGGAGATGGCCCGCTGGCAGGGGGAAAAGGTCAGCTCCAGCCGCATCCGGGCCGCCCTGGAGGCGGGGGACATCCCGGCGGCCAACGCCATGCTGGGCCGCCCCTACGCCATCGACTTCGAGGTGGCCCACGGCAAAGGCCTGGGCCACACCCTGGGTATGCCCACCATCAACCAGCGGTTCCCGGCGGGCTTTCAGCTGCCCCGCCAGGGGGTATACGCCACCCGCGTGCTGCTGGGGGAGAAATGGCTGCCCTCGGTCACCGGCCTGGGCAGCCGGCCCACCGTGAACGACGACGTCACCGACGTGACCTGCGAGACGTTCATCCCCGGCTTTTCCGGCCAGATCTACGGCCGGCGGGTGCCGCTGGAGTTTCTGCGCTACTTAGACGCCCCCCACCGCTTTGAAAACACCGACCAGCTCCGGGCGGCGGTGATGGGCTGGGCCCGGGCCGCCCTGGAGCAGGCCGACGGGGCGAAAAACGGGACGAATTTCCCCTTGTAATCGCGGGCGGCTTGTGCTATACTATTAAGGCTACCGTGGCTCAGTGGGGGGTGTATGCTCTGCAACAGAGCGCCTCGGCTGCCCCACACCGGGTCATCGGCAAATTTTAGAAACGAGGTAAACCACAATGGAAGACAAGAAGACCATCATCGAGTCCGCCCGCGTCCACGAGACCGACACCGGCTCTCCCGAGGTGCAGGTGGCCCTGCTGACCGCCCGCATCAACCACCTCACCGAGCATCTGAAGAACAACGCCCACGACCACCACAGCCGTCGGGGCCTGCTGAAGATGGTCGGCCGCCGCCGCAACCTGCTGGCCTACCTGCAGAAGAAAGACATCGAGCGCTACCGCGCCCTGATCGCCAAGCTGGGCCTGCGTAAGTAATCACAGTCACAAAAGGCAGGCGGCCGTTTGCACCGCCTGCCTTTTACCTGTTTTTCGGCCCGGCCGGAAAACAGGCCTTTGCCCCGGCGCCAAGCGGAGAAGCGCGTGTTTTTAGCGGTAAATCGGGGGCTTTTCGCCCCGAAGAACCCCGGATTTATTGCTAAAGCCACAGCTCCTCCACAAACCACACGCGGCCGCGCCGCGTACAAAAAACAGGAGGTATAGTTCTATGGCTTTGGAATTCGCGTCCCGTCGTGAGACATTCCCAAACTTCAAGACCTTTGAGATGGAACTGGCCGGCCGGCCCCTGGTGGTGGAGACCGGCAAGATGTGCGGCCTGTCCAACGGCAGCTGCCTGGTGCGCTACGGCGAGACCGCCGTGCTCTGCAACGTCACCATGAGCGAGAAGCCCCGTGAGGGCATCGACTTCTTCCCCTTGAGCGTGGACTTTGAGGAGAAGCTCTACTCGGTGGGCCGCATCCCCGGCAGCTTCATGCGCCGTGAGGGCCGCCCCGGCGAAAAGGCGGTGCTCACCAGCCGCGTGGTGGACCGGCCCATCCGGCCCCTGTTCCCCAAGACCATGCGCAACGACGTCTGCGTCACCATGACCGTGATGAGCGTGGACCAGGACTGCAGCCCCGAGATCACCGGCATGATCGGCACCTCCATCGCCCTGTCCATCTCCGACATCCCCTGGGCCGGCCCCATCGGCGGCGTGTTCATGGGCCTGGTGGACGGCGAGCTGGTGGTGAACCCCACCCTGGAGCAGCGGGAAAAGAGCGACCTGCAGCTCACTGTGGCCGCCACCGAGAAGAAGATCGTCATGATCGAGGCGGGCGCCAACGAGGTGGACGAGGTCACCATGCTCAACGCCATCAAGGCCGCCCACGTGGAGATCAAAAAGGTCATCGAATTCATCAACGGCATCGTGGCCGAGATCGGCAAGCCCAAGAAAGAGTTCCAGGACATGGAGCTGGACCACGACCTGTTCGAGACCGTGAAGGCGGAGTACCTGGACGAGTTCAAGGCCGCCATGGACACCGACGACAAGAACGTGCGGGACGCCCGCCTTGCCCCCCTCCGGGAGAAGCTGGAGGCCCAGTACGCCGAGCAGTGGGGCGCTTCTGTTATCGAGGAACTGATGTACAAGATGCAGAAGTTCGTGGTGCGCCGCTGGCTGCTGGACGACGGCAAGCGGGTGGACGGTCGCGGCATCAACGAGATCCGGCCCCTGGCCGCCGAGGTTGGCCTGCTGCCCCGGGTGCACGGCAGCGGCATGTTCACCCGCGGCCAGACCCAGGTGCTCACCGTGACCACTCTGGGCTCCACCAAGGACAGCCAGCTGATGGACGACCTGGGCACCGAGCAGTACAAGCGCTACCTGCATCACTACAACTTCCCGCCCTACTCGGTGGGCGAGGCCCGCGCGCCCCGCAGCCCCGGCCGCCGCGAGATCGGCCACGGCGCGCTGGCCGAGCGCGCCCTCATCCCCGTGCTGCCCAGCATGGAGGAGTTCCCCTACACCATCCGTCTGGTGAGCGAGGTGCTCTCCTCCAACGGCTCCACCAGCCAGGCCTCCATCTGCGGCTCCACCCTGAGCCTGATGGACGCCGGCGTGCCCATCAAGGCCCC
>DXAC01000114.1 GCA_019117205.1 Candidatus Allofournierella merdigallinarum
ATGATCAGCGGCACGCAGAAGTTGATCAGCTGGTTCAAAATGTACTTAACGGTGACCACGACCTGCATGACCGGGTCGCCCCAGCCGCCTTCCGGGATCACAAGGCCGAGCAGAATGCCCAGGATAATGCCTATCAGCAGCCGCACCGGCAAACTAGTCAAAAACTTTTTCATACAAAATTCCTCTCTTTGCTCTATGTGGGGTTCTCTTCTCTCGGGGGGTGGTCTGCGCGGGGGTCCTCTCTCAGCGATTCTCCTTATCTTTTATTGAGCATCATGTCCAGGATGGCCGCGTCCAGAGGACCGGAACCCCGGTTGCCCAATTCGGCGAAGTTGTCGATGGTGTACTCCACGTCGTTCTCCACGATGCCGTCGGTGTTCTGCACCCGCACCCCGCGCAGGGCCATGAAAGCGGCCTGGAACGCGGCGTTGACGCAGGTGGAGATCTTCAGGGCGCAGTCCGCCTTGGCGCCGTCGCACAGCATACCGGCCACGTTGCCGATCATGTTGTGCACCGCCCGGCAGATGGCGTCGTAGTCGCCGCCCAGCAGGTAGGTGATGGCGCAGGCGGAACCGGTGCCCGCCACGGTGGCGCCGCACAGGGCGCTCAGCCGGCCGAACTTGGACTTGATGCGGATGACCACCAGATGGCTCAGGGTGACGGCCCGGAGCATCTTGTCCTCGGGGATGTCTTTCCACTTGGCCAGGGAGACGGCGGGCATGGTGGCGGTGATGCCCTGGTTGCCGCTGCCGGAGTTGGCCACCACAGAATAGGGCGCGCCGGCCATGCGGGCGTCGGCGCCGGCGGTGGTGATGATCATGGAGTTGGTGACCATGTCCCGGGTCATCACGCCGTTGCGGCAGTTCAGGTCCAGCCCGCGGCCGATGGCCAGGCCGTAATCCTTTTCCAGGCCCCGCTCGCAGATGGCACTGTTCACGCTCACCGCGCTGCGGACGATGTCGATGGGGTCGTTCATGGGATCCAGCTCTTTGTCGCAGAAGTCGTAGATCTTCCGCATGGTCAAAAAGCCGGCGATCTCCTCGGGGGTGACCACGTCCTTGTCGGTGCCGCCGGCGGCGCCGCCGGTGGCAGTCATCACGCTCTCGCCGTCGACCTCCAGAACGATCAGGTTGGTGTGCAGGTCTGCAATGACCGCGCGGGCGGTGTGGGTGTCGCCATGGGCGATGACCTCGATGTACAGCTTCTGAGGCACGTCAGCGTGGCCCACGGGCACGTTGCCGCCCTCCACCAGAAGCTCGGCGGCCTTGTACACGTCGTCAGACACACCGTTGATGACCTCCAGCTGCTTTTCCGGGGCGGCGGCACAGGCACCAATGGCGGCGGCGTAGCCCATGCCGGTGTACCTGGTGCCGGGGATGCCGGCAGCCATGGCATTCTTCAGAATGTTGGTGGAGGCATTCACTTCCATCCGCCGGATCGCCTCGCCCCGCTTCTTCAGCTCGGCGCCCGCATACGCGCCGGTGAGGGCGACGGCGCCCGGCTCGGTACAGCCGGTAGCCAGCTCCATTTCGCTGTTCAAAATGCGGAAGAACATCGTTTTGTCCATCTTCGCTCTCCTCTTTTCTGACTGCTTCTCTTCAGCCATTTCCCGCCCCGCTTGCGGCGGACCGGGCCGTTCACTTTGCCGACAGGCGCGCTCTGCCGGCTTTTCACCTACATTCTAATACTTTTTGAGGAGTGCGTCAATAATTTATCACCGCGATAAATTATTATTATCACAGTGCCCAACTATTTATGAATAATTTGTGAATTCTGCCTATTGCTTTTTTGCAGCAAATCTTTTTTCTCCCCTTTTCAAGTGGCTGGCACCGGTGCTATACTAAAAATACAGAGGAAAGCCGCGCGGGGTGGGAAGCGGCGGAAAGGAGGCCCATATGCATATTTTGTTGGAACGCTACAAAACGCTGGTGGAATTTTTGGGCCAAACGCTGGGCAGCGATTACGAGGTGGTGCTGCACGATTTAAGCGAGGGGAACAACGCCATTGTGGCCATTGTGAACGGAAACATCAGCGGGCGCAGCCTGGGCGCGCCGCTGACGGCGCTGGCGCTGCGCTTTTTGGCGGACAAGGAGTACGAGCAGCACGATTTCAAGGTGGGTTACCAGGGCATCTCCCGCAAGAACACCCGGCTGCGCTCGGCCACCCTGTTCATCAAGGACGAGGCGGGCGAGGTGATCGGGATGCTCTGCGTGAACTACGACCCCACCCGCTGCATCCAGGCGGCCAACGCGGTGCTGGCCACCTGCGGGCTGCCCCAGCTGGCCAGCTCCCTGCCGGAGACGGGGGAGAGCGGCCAGAACACCGAAACCTTTGTGAGCAACATCCCGGACATGGTCCGCAGCGCCATCGAGGAGGTCACCGGCCGCACCGGCGTGCCCACCGAGCGGCTGACCATGGAGGAGAAGATCCGCATCGTGGAAGCGCTGCAGCAGAGCGGCCTGTTCTACCTGAAAGGCGCGGTGAGCGAGGTGGCCGCCCAGCTGGGCTCCAGCGAGGCGACGGTGTACCGGTATCTCAGCAAGCTGAAAAACTAAGCGAAAAAGCGCGGCGGGAAGCCGGCCTTTCTGGTCGGCATCCCGCCGCGTTTTTTATTGGAGGAACAGCTCCGCCGCCAGGTCCGCCAGCAGCAGCGCCAGCACGCACAGCAGCATGGGCCGGATGAACCTTGCGCCCTTTTTGATGGCAAAGCCGCTGCCCAGCAGGTGGCCGGCCACCCCGAACACCGCCGCCGGCAGGGCCACCGCGTAGAGCACCTTGCCGGCGGTGACCATGGTGATCACCGAGGCGTAGTTGCTGGCAAGGTTCAGAAGCTTCGCGTTGCCGGAGGCACAGCGCAGATCGTAGCCCATCACCGCGCAGAACGCCAGGATGGCAAAGGTGCCGGTGCCCGGGCCGATGAGGCCGTCGTAGCCGCCGATGAAAAAGCCGATGGCCGCCGCTTTCCACCAGCGGCCGGCGCCGGCGCGCAGGGCCGGCCGGTCGGGGCCGGCCAGGTCCTTGCGGGTGAGGATGATCGCCGCCGCCACCGGCAGCATCACCAGCAGGATGCCCTTGAGGGCGGCGTCCGGCAGAAAGAGCACCAGCCGGCTGGCCAGGGCGCTGCCGGCGAAGCTGGCCGCCGCCGCGGCCAGGCCCACCCGCAGCTCCAAAGCGCCATTTTTGAAAAAACGGGCGGTGGAAAAGGTGGTGCCCACCGCGCTGGAAAACTTGTTGCAGCCGTACACGGCGTGCATGGGCAGGCCCACCGCCATGTAGGCGGGCAGGGCGATGAGCCCGCCGCCGCCGGCGGCGGAATCCACGAAGCCGGCCAGGCCCACCATCAGGCACAGAAAGGCCATGGAGGGCAGGCTCAGGGGCAGCCATTCCAGCATGAGAGGTCACTTCCACTGTTTTGGGATCGCGGCTTTTTGCCGCACGGCTTTAAGGATACCACGAAACGCCCGCCGGGACAAGGGCAAAGGAACAAAAAGGCGGCGCCGGGGCCCCGGCGCCGTTTTCTGCTTTTTCGGGCGCTTTGAAACGGGCGGTCAGCCCTCCGCCAGCACGAACCGCTCGATGGCCTTGGCCACCCCGTCGGCGTCGTTGGAGTCGGTGACAAAGCGGGCGGCGGCTTTTGCCTCGGGGAAGGCGTTGCCCATGGCCACCCCCGCGCCCACCGCCCGCAGCATGGGCAGGTCGTTGCCCGAGTCGCCGCAGGCCAGGATGTTCTCCGGCCCCAGGCCCAGCCGCCTGCCCAGCTCCAGCAGGCCCACCGCCTTGTCCACCCCTTTGGCGTTGACCTCGATGCCCACCGCGTTGGAGGCGCTCACCTCGAAGCGGCCGCTCTCCTCCAGCCGCCGCCAGGCCCTTTGGCGCTGGGCGGGGTCGGTGAAGAAGAGGTTGGCCTTTTCGATCCGGGGGCAGCGGCGGGCCAGCGCCTGCACGTCCTCCACCGCCCGGCGGCTGGCGCGGATGTAGTCCGCCATGCCGGGGGGCGCCCAGTCCTCCGCCCGCTGCAGGGCCGCGGCGCCGCTGAAGCCGCTGCCGTCCAGAAACAGGTCCATCACCCGGTCGAAGCCGGCGGTGATGTCCCAGGCGTAAAACCAGTC
This sequence comes from Candidatus Allofournierella merdigallinarum, assembly GCA_019117205.1. Classification (GTDB taxonomy): domain Bacteria; phylum Bacillota; class Clostridia; order Oscillospirales; family Ruminococcaceae; genus Allofournierella_A; species Allofournierella_A merdigallinarum. Next base: position 4,110 of record DXAC01000114.1, read on the forward strand.
CTCCCGGCTCATCCAGTGGCGCAGCACCACCTGGCCGGCGTCCAGGTCCACCAGGCTGGCCCCGTTGGCGGTGACCGCCCAGCGGACGCCGGGGATGGACACAAACTCCTCCGGCAGGCCGCTCCGGGGGCGGCCGGTGGCCGCCGCCACGGCGCAGCCCCGCTCCAGCGCGGCGGCAATGGCCTGTTTGGTACGCGGGGTGATCCGGCCGGCGCTGTTCAAAAGGGTGCCGTCGATGTCCAGCCCCACCAGGCCGATGCGATGTCCGCTCATTGTTTTCCCAGCTCCCTGTTCTTCTCAAAGCTCTCCAGCACGGCGCTCATCGCCGCCGCCCGCAGCCCGCCCTTTTCCAGGGCGTACACGCCGGCGATGGTGCTGCCGCCGGGGCTGCACACCTCGTCCTTGAGCTGGCCGGGGTGGCGGCCGGTGGCCAGCACCATCTGAGCCGCCCCCGCCAGGGTCTGGGCGGCATACTGCTGGGCCTTGTCCCGGGGCAGCCCGCAGGCCACGCCCCCGTCCGCCAGGGCCTCGATGAACTGGTAGACAAAGGCCGGCCCGCAGCCGGACACCGCGCTGGCGGCGTCGATCAGCCGCTCCTCCAGCCGGTCGAACCGGCCGGCGCCGCTCATCTTTTCGCAGAGCTCCTCCACCTCGGCCTCCGCCACCCGGTCGTTGGGGGCGTAGAGGATCATCCCCTCGCCGATGGCGGCGGGGGTGTTGGGCATGATCCGCAGGATGGGAGCGGCGAAGCCCAGCATCTCCTCCAGGGTGGCCAGGGTGAGGCCGGCGGCCATGCTCACCAGCACAAACCGGTCGCCCCGGGCGGCCAGGGTGGGGGCCAGCGCCCCCAGCAGAGCCCGCATCATCGGGGGCTTGACCCCCAAAAAGATGAACTTTGCCTCCCGGGCCACCGCGTCGTTGTCCATGGCCAGGTCGCAGTCCAGCTCCTCGGCCAGGGCCACCGCCTTGTCCAGGGTGCGGTCGGTGAGCACCACCTGCTCCGGCCGCCAGCGGCAGGCCGCCCGGGCCAGGGCGCCGCCCATGTTGCCGGCGCCGATGAATCCGAATGTATACACAGGGCATCGCCTCCTTTATGTAAGCAAAGCATACCACACTTTGCGCCGCCGTGCAAAGAAAAACGCCGGCTGAGGCCCAAAATCGACCGGCTGTGGAAAAAGCGTTGGCAGCGCCCCTCCCTTTCCTCTATAATGGCAGTGAAAGGAGGCGAGGGGGATGAAAGTGGAAGTGGTGCTGGACGCGGCCTGCACCGAGCCGGAGCTGACCCTGCGCACCGCCGCCGTGACGAGCGAGGTGGAGCAGCTGCTGCACCGCCTGGCAGAGCAGCCGCCCCTTTTGTGCGGCGAGCGGGCGGGGCGGCTGGAAGTGCTGGACCCAAACGCGCTGGTGCGGGTGTATGCCGCGGCAGGCAAGGTGTACGCCGTGGCGGAAAAGGGCGAATACCTGCTGCGGATGCGGCTGTATGAAGCCCAGGCGCGGCTGGCGGGGCGGCGGTTCGTGCGCATCTCCCATTCGGAGCTGGTGAACCTGGACTGGGCGGAGAGCTTTGACACCGGCCTTTCCGGCACCATCTGCGTGCGGCTGAAAAACGGGACCGCCAGCTATGTGTCCCGCCGGTATGTGCCCGCCATCAAACAAATTCTGGGGATATGAGGTGCATCAAGATGAAAAAGATCCTTCTTTACGCGGCGCAGGGCGCGCCGGTGGGCCTGGCCATCGGCTACGCCATCACCATCCTGGTTTCCTTTTTCTGGGGCGGCGGCGAGTATCTGGCGGTGATGCCCCCGCTGGCCGAGGCCGTGGGCAGCGAAGCCGCCGCCGTGGCGGCGCAGGCGGTGCTGTGCGCCGGCATCGGCGCGGCGTTCTCCGCCCTGTCGCTGGTGTGGCGGCGGGAGGACTGGAGCTGCGCAAAACAGACCGCCGTATATTTCCTGGGCGCTTCGCTGGCGATGCTGCCCTCCGCCTGGCTGGCCCACTGGATGGAGCACAGCCTGGCGGGCTTTCTGAGCTATTTTGCCATCTTCCTCGCGCTGTTCCTGGCCTTCTGGCTGACCGGCTGGGCCGCCGCCCGGCGCACCGCCCGGCAGCTGAACGAGGGGCTGCGGCGAAACGGCTGACCCGCGCAAAAAAGCGCCCTCCCGGCGGGAGGGCGCTTTTTGTTCGGATGCCGCCCGAAGCTCACACCTCGGACACGTTGGACTCCACCGAATACACTCCCTCGTAGAGGGCGATGCACTGTGTATTCAGCTCGTCCAGGCTGTAAAAGCCGGTGAAGTTGTAGTACTCGCCGCCCACCTTAACGTCGATATTACCGTAGGCGGGGAAGTTGCTGTCGCCGGTGACCTCCACCGAGCCGTCGCTGTGGCGCACCAGGTCGCTGGAGCCGATGGCGGCGTAGTAGGGCTGGACGCTGGCGTCCGGCAGCCGGGCCTGGACCTTGTAGACCACATAGAGCATGTTGTGGGTGTTGGCCGTCTCGCCGCCGGCCTCCTGGCCCACCAGCATGTAGCCGCCCAGGCAGTCGACGGAGATGATGGCGTCGCCCTCCCGCTGGCGCAGGGTCTCCTCGCCGGCGGCCGCCAGGGAGTCCCAGTCCTCCTGGCCGATCTGGTCCAGGGCGGACACCCACTCGTCCAGGCCCTCCACCGTAAAGGTGACGTCCTGGGGGGCCAGCAGGGCGTTGTAGGTCTTCTCGGCCGTTTCGGCGTCGCAGTTCCACTGGAACGTGACCGTGTCGCCGTTGGAAAGGCCCTCCGCCTTGTCCAGGCTGCCGTTCACGCAGGCGGCAAGGCCCGCCGCGTCTTTCACATCCTCCCCGCAGGCGGCGGCGAAGCCCTCGCTGTCAAAGCTCCAGCTGGCCGTGCCCTCCCCGCTCATGCCGGCAAACGTCACCGACAGACAGGGCGCCGGGTCCACCGCCACCGGCTTGGCGGCGCAGCCGGCCAGCGCCAGCGCCAAAGCGGCCGCCAGCGCGGCTGCGATCCTCTGTTTTTTGCCCGTTGCAAAACGCATCGTATCCACTCCTTTTTTTGTGTGGGAACGCCGCCGCGGGACCCGCCCTGTTCCGGCAGGCCCCGCGGCGGGGTGTACTATAATTATATCACAGCTGGCAAGAGGGCACGGCGCTTATTCGTAGCGCAGCGCTTCGATGGGGTCCAGCTTGGCGGCTTTATTCGCCGGGTAATAGCCGAAGAAGACGCCGATGGCCATGGAAAAGCCCACGGCGACGGTGATGGCCGCAAGGCTGGGCTTGACGGCGGTGCCCAGCAGCGAGGCGCCCACCCCGCCCAGGGCCACGCCCAGGGCCACACCCAGGGCGCCGCCCACCAGGCAGATGACCACCGCCTCGGTGATGAATTGCAGCCGGATGTCTCCCCGGCGGGCCCCCAGGGCCTTGCGGGTGCCGATCTCCCGGGTGCGCTCGGTGATGCTCACCAGCATGATGTTCATCACCCCGATGCCGCCCACCAGCAGGCTGATGGCGGCGATGGCGGCGATGGCCAGCTTGACGGTGTCCAGCATACTGGTCATCTCCTCGATGAGGCTCTCCATGCTGGAAGCGGTCACCGTCCAGCTCTCGTTGCGGGTGTAAAAGCTGGAAAAGAACGCCTCCGCCTGCTCCATGAATTCGGTGGCGTCCTCGCCGGTGGCGGCCACCACCGTGAAGCTCTGGTAGCCCTTGTCCATGCCGCCCAGCTTCTGGGCCGCCGACAGCGGGATGTACATGTCGGTGACCGGGTCGTCGCCGGTCATGCTGAAGTAGCCGCTGTCGTCGTATTCATACACCCCCGCCAGATAGAACGTGAGCAGCTTGCTACCCACCGTTACCTGAAAGCTCTGGCCCAGCACCGACGCGTCGGCGCGGTCGAACAGGGTCTCGCAGGCAAGGTCGCTGATCACCGCCAGCTGGCGCTCGCCGTCGGAATCCTTGACAAAGCGGCCGCAAAGCAGCTCCAGGTCGTTGGCGTCGGCGTACTGGCCGTTCACTCCGGTCACCGTGACCGAGGCGGTGTCCTCCCCGCCGCCCACCGTGCCGCTGCCCAGGCTGGCGGTAAGGCTCACCGCCCGCACCTGGTCCGGGTAGGCGGCGGTGAATTCCTCGATCATGGCGTCGGTGAGCAGGTCCTCCTCGGCGGGCTGGCTCATGCCGAACATGCGGGTGCGGCCGCCGGTGGCCTCGTCGGAGGAGCTCTTCTGCTGCAGGCTGATGGTGATGTTGTTCACCCCGAAAGCGGAGAGGCTGTCGGTGAGGGAGCCGGACAGGGAGTCGCCCACCGTGACGATGGCGATCACCGAGCCGATGCCGATGATGATGCCCAGCATGGTGAGCAGCGCCCGCATTTTTGCCGCCCAGAGGCTGGCAAAGGCCATGCGGATGTTGTCAAGCACGGCAGCCCGCCCCCTTTCGCTCGGATGTGATGAGGCCGTCCTGCAAGGTGAGGATGCGCTGGCATTCCTCGGCCAGCTGCTGGCTGTGGGTGATGAGCACGATGGTCATGCCCTGGCGGTGCAGCTGGTGGAAGATGTCCATCACCGTGCGGCTGGTGGCGGAGTCCAGCGCGCCGGTGGGTTCGTCCGCCAAAAGCAGCGCCGGCCGGTTGGCCAGCGCCCGGGCGATGGCCACCCGCTGTTTCTGGCCGCCGGACAGCTCGCCGGGCTGGTGGCCGGCCCGCTCGCTCATGCCCACCTGCTCCAGCAGCTCCCTGGCCCGGGCCGCCCGCTGGCGGCCGGGCACCCCGGCGTAGAGCATGGGCAGCTCCACGTTTTTCAGGGCGCTGGTGCGGCCGATGAGATTAAAGGTCTGAAACACAAAGCCGATCTTGCGGTTGCGGATGGCGGACAGAGCCCCGTCTTTCGCGCTGCCCACGTCCACCCCGTCCAGGACGTAGCTGCCCTGGGTGGGGCGGTCCAGCACGCCGATGATGTTCATCAGGGTGGACTTGCCGCTGCCGCTCTCCCCCACGATGGCCACGAACTCGCCCGGCCGCACCGTCAGGTCGATGCCGTGGAGGATCTCCAGCTCGTTGGGTTTTCCGATGTAATAGCGCTTGACGATGCCGCGCATCTCAATAATGGGCCGCTCCATGCCGGTCAGCCTCCCATCCCGGGCCGGCCGCCGCCCATGCCGCCGCCACCCTGGGGGCCGCCGCCCTCGGCGGGCACGGCGATGACCACCTCGCCGCCGCCCATCAGCCGGTCGGAGGGCATGTCGGAGGGCAGGCCCGCTTCCTCGGTGGCCTCCTCCACGCTGGCGGAGGCGCGCACCACCATGCCTTCTTCCAGGTCGATGCCGCTGATCTCGGCGTAGTAGTCGTTGGTGGCGCCCACCACCACCTCCACCGGCTCGAACACGGCCTCGCCGTTCTCCTCGCCGGTGCGCACATAGATGACGGAGGTGCCGTCCTCCTGTTCCTCGATGGCGTCCAGCGGCACGGTGAACACGTCCTCGGTGGTGGACTGGATGATCTGCACCTTGGCGTTGGTACCCACCAGCAGGCCGCTGTGGGCGTCGTCCACCGTGACCTCGGCGGCAAAGGTGCTGGAGGAGGAGCCGCCGCCGGAGGCGGTGGGAGAGATCTGGGTGAGGGTGCCGGCGATCTCGCCGTCGATCACGTCGCTGGTGATCACCGCCCGCATCCCCTCGCTGACGCTGTCGATGTCATACTCGGCGATGGTGATGGCGATCTTCAGGTTGTCGGTGTTTTGGATGGTGGCGGCCGCCCCCTCGATGGCGCTGCCCACCGTGGCGTTCACCGCGGTGACCTTGCCGGCGGTCTCGGCTTTCAGGGTGCACTTTTCCAGCTGCTCCTGCAGCTGTTCCAGCTCGTCGCTCTCGCCGGCCTTGTTGTAGTTCTCCAGGGCGGTGTCCCGGCTCTCCTCGGCGGTCTCGGCGGTCCGCACCGCGTTTTCATAGGCGGTCTTGGCCTGCTCGTAGGCGCTCTGGGCCTGGGTGCAGGCGGTGGACAGGGAGTTGTAGTTAGAGGCGGACTGGGCCGTTTGCAGGTCGCTTTGGGCCGCTTGCAGGGCGGCCTGGGCGTCTTCATAGTTCTTCTGGGCCGTGGCCGCCGCGTCTTCCAGGGCGCTCAGGTCGGCGGACGGCGAGACGACCTCGGCCGTCTGGCCCGTTCCGTCGTCCGCCGGCGCGATCTCCCCGATGTCCGCCGGCGCGGTCTCCTCCGCGGCGGCCTGGGCCGCCTCGGCCCTGGCGACGGCCAGGGCCTCGTCCGCCCGGGTCTTTTCCTCCAGCGCCGTCAGCAGGGCGGCGTTGGCCATGTCCACCGCCGTCTGATAGGGCTTCACGATGGCCGCCGCCCCGTCATAGGCGCTTTGGGCGCTGTTTTTGGCGGACTCTTTCTCCGCCATCTCGTCGTAGGCGTCGGTGACGTCCTCCTGGGCCTCGGTGAGGCTGATCTGGGCCTTTTCATACTGCTTCTGGGCGGTGGCCTTGGCCTCCGCCAGGCTCTCGGTGAGCTTTTGGATGCTGGATTCCAGCTCGGAGGTATCCAGGGTACAGATCACGTCCCCCGCCTCCACCGCGTCGCCCACCTGCACCTCCACCGTTTTCACGGTGTATTTCAGGTCGGTGGTCACGTTGGAGGTCTCGGCGCTCTGCACCGTGCCGGTGGCGCTGATGGAGTCCTCCAGGGAGCCCTTTTGCAGGGTGACGGTGCGGATGTAGGTGGTGGTCCGGGCGCTCGCCGCGGCGGCGAAGCGCCGGCGCTGGCCCAGCACCAGCACGGCGGCCACGGCGGCCAGGATCACCAGCACCAGGGCGATCACAGCCTTTTTGTGCCGGCCGGCGAAAGCGGCGGCCGACCCGGCGACGGTCTTGAGCTTGTTCATAGTGTGTTTCCCCCAAATTCGCATCTCTTCGCCCCGGCGGGAGCGAACGCTACGGTGTATTCTACGAGGGCTTTGTGAAATCAGGCGGAAAAAACCGTGAAATTTTTGTGGGAGAGGGGGGCTTCGCCCCGGCCCGGGGCAAAAAAGGGGCGCGGGCCCGGCCAAAAGCCGGGTCCGCGCCCCTTTTTCCTCCTGTTCAGCGCCGGCCGCCGGCGGCGCGTTTTGCCCGCCTGCCGACCCGGCGCGCGGCCGCCGCCAGCAGGGCCAGCGCCAGCAGGGCGCCCGCGCACACCGCCGCCACGGGCAGGCAGGGCTCCAGCCGGGCCCGCCAGTAGAGCCAGCCGCTGCGGGCGTAGTCCGCCCCGGTGACCAGCTCCACCTGGCCCACCCGCTCGCCGTCGATGTACACCGCGGCCAGCCCCGCCGGGGTGCCCGCCTCCACCGGGGCCTCCAGGGCCTCGGGCAGCGCCTCCAGCCGCACCTCCACCACGCTGTCCAGGCATTGCAAAGTGGTCAGGGCGCCGGCGGCGTACAGGTCCGCCGTTTCGCTTTCGGCGCAGTAGGCCAGGGGCACCGAGGCCAGCGGCGTCTCGGTGTTGGGCAGACGGGCGGTGAGGAAGTTCACCAGCGCCCAGTCGTAGAGGTCGGCGGTGGTGTGAAAGGCCCAGTTGAAGCCGTCCTCCGCCAGCTGGACGGGCGCGCCCATCACCACCAGCAGCCAGGTCATGCCGCCACTCTCGGCGCTGGAGACAAAGCATCGGCCCGCCTCGTCGGTGAAGCCGGTCTTGATGCCCCGGATGTAGGGGCGGTAGAGTTCCTGGTCCGGCAGCTGCATCACGTTGGTGGTGCGGATGTAGTAGGCCGCGCCCGCCGGGGCGTCGGCGCTCTCGGCCTGGGTGTGCATGTTTGTCAGGGGCATCCAGTAGCCGGTGGAGCTCACCACCTCCATGAACGCCTCGTTGGCCCGGCAGGCCCGGGCGATGAGGAACATGTCCCAGGCGGTGGTGTGGTTGCCGTATTCCAGGCCGTAGAGGCCGTGGGCGCAGGTGAAGCTGGTGTTCTCACAGCCCAGTTCGGCGGCCCGGGCGTTCATCTGCGCGAAAAAGGCCTCCATGTCCCCATTGCCCAGGTAATAGGCGATGACGCTGGCCGCGTCGTTGCCGCTGGGCAGCATACAGGCATAGAGCAGGCTTTCCAGCGTCACCGTCTCGCCGATCTTCAGGTCCGCGTCCGAGCCGTTTTCCGCCTGGATGCGCTCGAACTCCCCCCGCAGCTCCTCCGGGATGGTGAAGCTCTGGGACAGATCCGCCCCGCTCTCCAGCAGCAAAAGGCCGGTCATCATCTTGGTGAGGCTGGCGGCAGCCCGCACCTCGCGGGCGTTTTTCTCAAAGACCACCTTGTCCGCGTCCAGGTCGTAGAGCACCACCGCCTCGGCGTTCACCGCGCTTTCCGGCGGCTCCCAGCCGGCGGCGGCGGAAACCGCCCAGCAAAACGCCGCCCCCAGCGCCAGCGCCAGCGCAAAAACTCGTTTCATCACGTCCCGTTTCCTCCCGTTTTTCAGCTTCTTTCATTATACGGGAACGGGCGCCGCCTTACAACCGGCAAAAAAAACCCGCCGGGCCCGAAGCGCCGGGCAGGGCGGGAAAGGGGTTCAGCGGGCGCTTTGGGCGGAGGGCTCGGCGGGGCGGTTCAAAATTTCCATGAATTCCTCGCCGGTGATGCTCTCCCGCTCCATCAAAAAGGCGGCCAGCTCGTGGAGCTTGTCCATGTTCTCCCTGAGGATATGGACGGCCTTTTCGTGGGCCTCTTTGATGATGGAAAGCACCTCCTCGTCGATCTTTTCGGCGGTGCCCTCGCTGCAGGCCAGGGTGGCGTCGCCGCCCAGGTACTTGCCGGCGGTGGCCTCCAGAGCCATCATGTCGAACTGGCGGCTCATGCCCAGGCGGGTGACCATCGACCGGGCCAGCCGGGTGGCCTGCTCGATGTCATTGGACGCGCCGGAGGTGCAGCTGCCGAAGACCAGCTCCTCGGCGGCCCGGCCGCCGGTGAAAGTCACGATCTTGTTGAACGCCTCCTCCCGGCTGAGCAGGTTCGACTCCTCCTGGGGCACCTGCATGGTGTAGCCCAGGGCCCCGGAGGTGCGGGGCACGATGGTGATCTTGGTCACCGGGGCGCTTTCGGTCTGTTTGGCGGCCACCAGGGCGTGGCCGATCTCGTGGTAGGCCACGATGCGCTTTTCCTTTTGGCTGAGCACCTTGTTCTTGCGCTGGGTGCCGGCGATCACCGTCTCCACCGCCTCCTGCAGGTCGCTCTGGCGCACGATGCGCCGGCCGTTTTTCACCGCCAGCAGCGCCGCCTCGTTGATCATGTTGGCCAGCTCCGCGCCGGAGGCGCCGGAGGTGGCCCGGGCGATGGCGTCAAAATCTACGTTTTCGTCCATCATCACCTTGCGGGCGTGCACCTTGAGGATGGCCGCCCGGCCCTCCAGGTCCGGCAGCTCCACCGGGATGCGCCGGTCAAAGCGCCCCGGGCGCAAAAGGGCCTTATCCAGGGTCTCGGGGCGGTTGGTGGCCGCCAGGATGACCACGCCCTTGCCGCCGTCGAAGCCGTCCATCTCGGTGAGAAGCTGGTTGAGGGTTTGTTCCCGTTCGTCGTTGCCGCCGATGCCGCCCGCCGTGTCCCGGCTCTTGCCGATGGTGTCGATCTCGTCGATGAAGACGATGCAGGGGGCCTTTTGGGCCGCCTGGCGGAACAGGTCCCGCACCCGGGCCGCGCCCATGCCCACGAACATCTCCACGAACTCCGAGCCGGAGATGGAGAAGAAGGGCACATGGGCCTCGCCCGCCACCGCCTTGGCCAGCAGGGTCTTGCCGGTGCCCGGAGGGCCCACCAGCAGCGCGCCCTTGGGCAGGGTGGCGCCGATGCTGTTGTATTTGCCGGGGTTGTGGAGGAAATCCACGATCTCGGCCAGGGCCTCCTTGGCCTCGTCCTGGCCGGCCACGTCGGCAAAGGTCTTGCCGGTCTGGGCCTCCACATACACCTTGGCGCTGGACTTGCCGAAGCTCATGGCGTTGGGCCCGCCCATCTTTTTTGCCATCCAGCGCATGAGCAGCTGCCCCGCCGCCACCATGATGATGACCGGCAGCACCACGCCGAACAAAAGGTTCATGGCGGGGGACGCCTGGGTGGGCACCACGCCGCCGTACTGCACGGCGCTGCCGTCGGGGCCGGTGGCCGCCAGGATGCGGTCCACCCGGTCGGGGTCGTTGACGATGGCGGTCTGGCAGATGCGGTCCCGCCCGTTTTCATCCTTCACCTGATAGGTGATGGTGCCGGCGGTGGAGTCCTCCTCCACGGCCACCACGCTGCCCGCCGAGAGGTCCGAGAGGAACTGGTTGTAGGTCACCTCGATCACTGCGCCCCGCATCATCTGGGGGAAGATGAGCCAGTTGAACACCAGCAGCGCCACCAGCGCGCCGATGCAGTAATAGATCAGCACCTTGTTGGGGTTTTTCGGCCCGCTTGTCTTCATAAAACACCGCCTTTGTGCTTATTTGGGATGGCGGCTCGCCGCCTTATTTTCATGTTTATAGCATATCCTCTTGATATGAAGAAAATATGAACGAAGATAAAATCTTTTTGCGGCGCAAAAAAGCGGCCTCTGCCCCGTTGGCAAAGGCCGCTTTGAAGTTCATTCCGGCAGGGTGATCTGCCCCAGGGGGATGCCGCCGGCATAGTCCTCAAAGAAGACGTCCAGAGTGCGGCTTTTCAGTTCCTCCGGGTCCACCCGCAGCACCATGCTCACCGGGGCGGTGCAGCCCTGGGGCACCTGGGGCCGCAGGGTGTAGGCGGCCTCGCTGTCCCACTCGGAGTCAAAGCGGGCGGCCCAGTCGTCCCCCTTCTGGGGCACGGCGGTGAAGGCGTATTCGTCCAGGTCCACCGGGCGCTGGCTGTGGTTGGCCAGCCGGAAGCTGACGAGGTAATAGTCGTAAAAGGTCTCGCCCCATTCGGGGGTCTCGATGGCCTGCACGCTCATCTGGTCGGCGGTCACGTTCCAGTCGGCGGCGTAGCGGGCGTTGTCCAGCCCGGACATGCCCGCCGCGAAGCGGGCCACGGCGGCGGCCAGGGCCAGGGCGGCCAGGGCCCACATGAGCAGGCCGGGACGGCTGTTCTGTCGGTTCATTCGCCGCTCACGCTCCCTTCCGCCACGGTCAGGGCAATGCCCGTCATGGCCGTTTCGCTGATATCATAGCTTCGGTCAAGGGTCTGGCACTGGAGCCACAGCGTGTGCCCCGCCGCCCCCTCCGGCACCAGGAAGTAAAGCCAGCCCTCGTCCATGGAGGCGCTCTGGAAGGCGTAGGGGTCCAGGGCCTCGGCGGCCAGCTCGGGGTAGAACTTCTCCAGGTCGTAGGTCTGGATGGCGGGATAATAAATGTCCCCCGCCTGCAGGAACGCGTCGGCGGCCCAGTCGGAGCGGTAGTCCTGCTCCTTGTCCACCTCGCACCAGACGCGCACCACCTCGGCGCCCTCCTCGGTGCCCCGGATGCCGCCCAGCCGCTGGGCTTCGCCCACCAGCACCTGCCGCCCGGCGGGGCCGAAGGCGAAGGCCTCGTTCTGGGCGGCGCTTTCCGTCGCGGCCTCGGGCACATAGGCGGCCTGGGCCTGCCCTGCCTTGGTGGCGCGGGTCACCAGCGGAAAGGCCACGCACTCCACCGCGAACACCGCCAAAAACAGGATGAACAGCACCAGCGCCGGCCGGCTGACCCGCCGGCGCACCGGCGCGGGCGGGGCCCAAAGCTCCGGGTCCTCATCGTACTGGGGCTCCGCCTCTTCCTCCGTCTGGGGCACAAAGGCCTCCGGCGGGGCCTCGTTGTAGCGCCCGCAATGAGGGCAGATGCCATTGTTCACCGCGGGGTCATAGCGCAGCCCGCAGTTGGAACAAAGAATCTTCATCGCCGTATCCTCCCCTTTTCACAGCGCCCCGTCCGCCAAGGGGCGTTTTTTCTATTATATCGCCCGAACGGCGGCTTTTCAATCGTTCACAAGGGCTTCCAGCACCGCCCGCAGCGCGGTGAGCGGCGCTTCGCCCCGGTCCACCCGCACCGCCAGATAGGGCTTTGACCCGGCGTTCACCATCACCCGGCCGGGCAGCGCCGCCGTGACGGCCTTGATGGCGGCGGGGGTGAGCTTGTCGGAATAGAGCAGCAGGGTGTCCCGCTTCTGGCCTATTTCGTAGACCCCCGCCTTTGCCGCCGTGACCCGGATGAGGGAGATGTCCACCAGGCCGGACACGCTCTTCGGCACATCGCCGTAGCGGTCGATGAGCTCGTCCAGCACGTCGGAGGCGTCCTCGGCGGTCTCGATGGCGGCGATGCGCTTGTAAGCCTCGATGCGGCCCGCCGCCTCGGGGATGTAGCTGTCGGGGATGTAGGCGTCCACCGTGATGTCGATGAGGCAGTCCGCCTTGTCCGGCGGCGGGGCCTCGCCCTTGGCCAGCGCCACCGCCCCGGCCAGTATCTTCATATAAAGGTCATAGCCCACCGCCTGCATGTGGCCGTGCTGGCTCTGGCCCAGAAGGCTGCCCGCGCCCCGGATCTGCAGGTCCCGCATGGCGATGCGGAAGCCCGAGCCG
>DXAC01000115.1 GCA_019117205.1 Candidatus Allofournierella merdigallinarum
TGGTGGTGCCCGGGTCGGTGTTCTGGGTGGTGCCCGGGTCGGTGTTCTGGGTGGCGCCCGCGTCAGTACCCGGGGTGGTGCCCGGGTCGGCGTTCTGGGTGGGATTCGGGTCGGCGTTCTGGGTAGAGACAGGCGCGGCAAGGCCGCCACCCGGCAGGGCGGCGTCCTCCGCGTATACGCTGACCGACAGGCACAAGGCCGCCGCCAGCAAAAGGGCCGGCAGCGTCAACAGACGCCGGCGCCATCCTTTCCCTGTTTTTCGGGTGAACGTGGTTTGCATGAAAACGCCTCCCTTGTTGCGAGCTTCGCGGCTCTGCCGCGCCGGGGCGGGATCTCCCCCGCCGGTGACGGGCTTTGCGCCCTTATTGTTCGATCAGTTCCAGCAGGTCCTGTGCCTGCCGGGTAATGGTGGGGTCCTCGTCCTCGCCGTCGTAGCGGGCGGCAAAGGTCAGGTCCTCCCGGGCCGTTTCCAGGTCGGGCTCGGCGCGCATCAGCTCCGCCGCGCCCCGGCCATAGCGGCTCAACTGGGGCATGGTCTGCTGGTCGATGGCCCGGGTGTAATGCTCCACCGCCTCGTCGTACTGCTCCAGCACCAGGCAGCACAGGCCGGCGTAGTAGCTCAGGGGGCCGGCCTCGGCATCCAGCGCCAGGGCCGCCCGGAAGTTCTCCAGCGCGCCGGCCTGGTCCTGGGCCTCCAGCCGCGCCAGGCCGATCTCGCCCAGCAGCCCGGCCAGGTCCGCCTCGTCGGCGCCGCCCCGGGCGGTGAGGATCTCCGCCTGCCCGGCCGCCAGCTCGGTTTGCCCCTGGGCCAGATAGAGCTGGGCCAGCAGCAGCCGCAGGTCGGCGGCGTCGGGCTGCTGCTCCAGGTAGCCCTCCAGCGCGCCGCAGGCCGCAGGCGCGTCGCCGGCCTCGGCGTAGATCTGGGCCAGCACCAGGTAGGCGTCCGCCAGGGCGGGGGCCAGGGCGATGACCTGTTCCATCACCGGCGCCGCCTCGGCGCCCCTGCCCAGGATGGTGAGCAGGCAGCCCTGCTTGAGCAGCAGCTCGGTTTTCAGGGTGTCGCCGAATTCCGGCTGGTACAGCGCCAGGCACTGTTCAATGGAACCCAGCGCCTCCTCGTATTCCTCGGCGGCGATGGCCGTCTCCGCCAGGCGGTAGTAGTCCTCCAGCCCGTCCGGCTGGGCAAGGGTCTGGAGCTTGGTGCGCAGCCGCTCCAGGCTGCCGGCATTGACGTAGCCCGTCTGCCGGGCCAGGTAGTCGCGGGCGGCGTTGGCGTCGTCCGCCGCGATCTTCACGGTGATCCAGCTCTGGGCGCTGAAAGTGAACACGAATGCCAGCGCCAGAAAGGCGGCGGCCCACCGCACCCAGGGTCTGATCCTGCGTTTGCTGTTTCCCACGCGCTGCCGCCTCCTTTTCTTCGCCCAAAGGTCACCCATATTATGCTATCTTTATCCTACCAGTCAAAAAACAAAAAAGCGCAGGCCTTACAAAATTGTAAGGCCTGCGGCAAAACTTTTGTCACAGCTGTTCAAAAAGGTAACCGCCCCGCAGCGAGACGATCTCCAGGCGGGACTCCTCCCCGCCCAGTTTTTTCCGCAGCCGGGAGATCAGGGTCCACAGGGCGCTGTTCTCTGCCTCCGAGGCGGCGCCCCACGCCGCCTGCATCAGCTCGGCCTGGGAGACCCGCCGCTCGGCGTTGCGGGCCAGCAGCAACAGCACGGTGAACTCCTTTTGGGTGAGCAGGATATCCCGCCCGTCCACATAGCCCGTAAGGGAGACGGTGTCCAGCGTGAGGGGGCCGTAGTTCACATAGCGGGCGGAGTCGCTGTGCTCCCGCAGCCGGGCCTCCACCCGGGCCAGGAAGACCTCCAGGTCGTAGGGTTTTGCCAGGTAGTCGTCGCCCCCGGCCCGCAGGCCCTCCACCACATCTCGGTTGTCGCCCAGGGCGGTGAGGAAGAGGATGGGCACAGGATAGCGGGCTTTCAGCTGGCGGCACAGCTCCACGCCGTTGGCGTCCGGCAGCATCACGTCCAGCACGATCAGGTCCGCCGGGTGCCAGCGAAGCTGTTCCCAGGCCTCGGCGGCGGTCTGCGCCCGAAGCACCTCGTACCCGCGCAGGCTGAGCACCTCGGCGTTGATCCGCATGATATGGGGGTTGTCCTCCACCAGAAGAATGGTGCTCATGGCTGGTCCGCCTCCTTTGGAACCGTAAAAGCAAACACCGTGCCCGCGGGGCCGGTGCGCTCCACCCAGATCTCGCCGCCGTGGGCCTCCACCGCCTCCCGGCAGATGGTCAGCCCCAGGCCGCTGCCGCCGCTGGTGCTGAAGCCCTGCTCGAAGATGCGGGACAGGTCTTCGGCGGCGATGCCGCTGCCGGTGTCCTCCACCTCAAAGACCACCCTCCGCCCCTCGGCGTCCTGCCAAGCGCGCAGGGAGATGGTGCCGCTTTGGGTACACTTGTTGGCGTTCACCACCAGGTTGATGAAGATCTGCAGCAGCATGTCAAAGTTGCCGTGGATGTCCGGGCAGGCGGCCGCCGCCACCTCGATGCGGTTGTGGTTCCTGCCGCACATGGGCGCGGCGATGGCACGCACGCTGTCCAGCAGCTCCGCCGGCCGCACCGGCCCGAACTGCAGCTCGCTTTTGCGCCCGTAGGAGTATTCGGTGAGCCGGCTCACCATGTTGGCCAGCCGCCGGGCCTCCTGCTGGACGGTTTGCAGGTTGCCCACCGCCTCGTCGCTGATCCTGCCGCCGGCCAGCTGCATACCGGTGAGCTGGGCGTAACCGGAGATCACCGTGAGGGGAGTCTTCAGCTCGTGGGCGATCTTGTGGAGGAAGTCCATGTTCAGCTGATTCATCTTTTCCAGCATCTCGCTGCGGCTGCGGCTCTCGTTGAGCTCGACCTCCCGCTGGCGCTGCCGCAGGTTGATGGATGCCGCGCTCAAAAACACAAAGCTCAGCATCCCGTAAACGGTGGTGCCGTGGCGGGTGACCTCGGCGCTGCGCCCGGTGAGCAGTGCCTCGTACGCGAGGCTCGCCAAAAGCAGCGAAAAGCCGATGAGCAGCAGGATATCCGCCGCCCCCAGCCGCCTTTGACGCAGGTAGTAGCGCACCACGCCGGCCGCCAGGTAGACAAGGTACGGGATGGACAGCCAGTACATGGCGGTGGAGACGGTGACCAGCTCCCGGGTGGGCAGCAGGACGATGAACACCCCCGCTGCCGCCGCCAGCGCCAGATACAGGTACAGGGGCCAGTGGCGGGTCTGCCGCCAGTACAGCGCCTTGAGCAGCAGCAGGATGGACACCGGCATGAGCATGACGATCAGGATCAGCGCCCGGTAGGCGAAATACCAGGAGACGTCCGGCCCCAGCAGGTGGACGCTGAAGAAGTTCTGGTCCCGCAGGGCCATGAGCACACAGCACAGCACCAGACAGAGGAAATAGGTCTTGCGCCCGGCGATGGCGGTGAGCAGGAAGTAGATGGCCAGCAGCAGCAGCCCGCCGCTGATGGTGAGAGAGATCAGGTCGCCGCCGGCCTTGAACTGCTCGATGTTCTGGGGGGTGGACAGATAGGTGGCCGGGATGTGGCCGCCCTCCCGGTGGACGAAGTTCGCGTACTGGTAGATCAGCTCCACCTCGCCGCTCTCGCCGGTGTACAGGGGGATGGTCATATACCCCACCTGGGGCACGAACGCCTCCGCGCTTTCGGCCACCGTGCCGAACGCGGCCACCTGCGACCCGTTGACGAAGACCCGGGTGGCGTAGTCCAGCGAAAAGGAGCAAAGGGCGAGATACAGCCCCGGCGGGGCCTGGATCCGCAGCCGGTAGGTGCCGCAGGCCGCCTGGGAGGCAGAGGCCCCTGCCCCGGCTTTCTCCCCCGCCGTGCCCAGCCGGAAGTCCTCCGGCGTGTACAGGGCGCCGGGGTAAAAGTCCCAGTTGTTGGCCACCTCATAAACCGCCCCGTCCGGGTCCAGGGCGCGGATGTCCAGCACGCCGTTTTCCGGGGCCACCGGCACGGCGCGCAGTTCCCGCCGGGAAAAGCACAGCTGGAGCAGCAGCACGCTGAGGATGACCACGGCCACCGGGAAGAGCCATTGCAGCAGGTCGCGGCGAGGGGATCCATCGGGCACGGCGGCGGCCTCCTTTCCATTGGGTCATATATCCATATTATCCTCCAAACGGCGCAAAAAGGCAATCTTTACAGAATTGTAAGCGCCCGGCGGGAAAGCGGCCTTTCCGGACGCAAAAAGGCGGGCGGGCCCCCGGTTTGGGGCCCGCCCGCCAGCGGTGCGGCACAGCGATCATTGCTGCTCGAACATATCCTTGCCCACGCCGCAAAGCGGGCAGACAAAGTCCTCGGGCACGTCCGCCCAGGCGGTGCCGGGGGCCAGGCCGTTGTCCGGGTCGCCGGTGGTCTCGTCGTAGATATAGCCGCAGACGGTGCATACATACTTCATGGCTCATCGCTCCTTTTGGTTTGTGTGCGCGGGCCGGGCCGACCCGCAGGCTTATTGTACGCCATCCGGGCCGGAACATTCTGTTGCTTTGGCAACAGGCGGAAAACTTTTTTCGGGCGCGCCGCTCAGACAAAGCGCACGTAGTCCGGCTTGCGGGGGGCGGGGGCGGGCAGCTCGCCGTCGGCATAGCCAAGGATGCAATGGCCGACGCCCTCCCAGTCGCCCTCGATGCCCAGCTCTTTAAGGATGGCCTTGCCCTCCTCACTCTCGAACTCCTCCCTGGCCCGGTTGATCCAGCAGCTGGCAACGCCCTCCGCGTGGGCGGCCAGCATCAGGTTGCCCATCACCAGGCTGCCGTCACAGACGCGGGTGGGCACGGCCTTGCTGGCCAGCACCACCAGCACCACCGGCGCGCCGTAAAAGGGGTCGGTGTCGGTGTGCAGAATGGCGGCGTTCATGGCGGAGAGCCTGTCCCGCAGGGTCCTGTCGGTGACCACCAGGATCAAAGGGCTCTGGCGGTTCATGCCGGTGGCCGCCCAGGTGCCCGCCTCGGCGATGCGCTTCAGCACATCGGCGGGGATGGGGTCCGGCTTGTAGCGGCGCACGCTGCGCCGGGTGCGGATGGCGTTCAACACTTCGTTCATGGTGTCTCCCCCTTTTTTCTTTTATTATACCGCGGGCCGGGGCGACCTGCAAAGGCAAAGAAAAAATGCCGCACCGGCCGCCAGACGACACAAAGCCCCGCCAGGGGCCGCGCAGCCGGTCGTCCGAAAACGGAGGACCAGGTGGCGGCCCCTGGCGGGGCTTTTATTCTTTTGCGCCCTTGGCGGCGCGGTCATCTGTTCACCGCGGGGCGTTTATTCGCCGCGACGGCGGGCGATGAGGAACAACGCCGCGGCCACAGCCACCAGCGCCAGGCCCGCCAGGGCCATGGGAACGGCGGGGCTGCCGCCCTGGGCCGGCGCGGTCTCTTCCGGCTGCACCGGGACCGGGTCCGCCGGAGCCGGGTCTTGCTGGCCCGCATCGGGCGCGGTGGCCAGGGTCTCCTCGATCACAAGAAGGTCAAGAGTATTTTTACTTTTTTTGTCACTTAATTTGACCTGGTCAGCTGGCATTGCAGCCGGGTGGAGGGAAAGACCCCCATGGGGTCGCGGTAGCTTTCCACCGAGACGGTGGTCTCCCCCTGGGCCGACTGGGAAAACTCCACCGGGCAGCAGGTCTGCCCCCGGTCCGGGGCATACACATACACACCGGCGCCGGCGTCGTACACCGCCGGATCGTCGCAGAAAAAGCCGTCGATGGCAAAATATTCCTCTGCCAGCAGGGCCATTTCCTCCCGCGTAAAGGGGGGTTTTTGCCCCTTGTCCTCCACGGCGCTTTCCATGCACACCCGGGCCACCACCACCGGCGACAGTTCCTCCGCTTCAAAGCCGGCCCCGGCCTGGGCCTCGTTCAGGTTCCCCGCCAGCCGCACCGCCTCGTTCTCGTCCTCCAGCATATGGATGGCCTCGTACTTTTTTTGGGGCATGAGACAGGAGACAAAGGGCTCGGCCCGGTAATCCGTTTGGGAAAGGCGGGCCACCAGGGTGCCCTCCCCCCTCGCTGTAGATGCCGCCGCTCTACTGCACCTCCACCGTGAGATACACCTCGGCCGCGTTTTTGCTGTTGTAATAGAGCCTTGCGTTTTTCACCTGGAGCCGCACCCCGGCAAAAGGCGCGTACACCGGCTCGTAGTAGGCCGGGTCCATGCTGGCAAGCTGCGCCAGCATGGACGCGTTTCCCGTTTCCAGCGCCTCCACCAGCCGGGCGGCGGAGGCGCGGAACACCTCCTGCTGCCTTTCGCTCACAAATGGAGAGGACACCGGCAGATAGTGCCCCTCGTCCAGCACGGGATTGGTCATGGTGCAGGCAAACACACCGCAGACCACCACCGCCAGCACCCTTTAGGCCCAGTGGGGCAGCTGCTTCCTGTTCAGGGCGTTCACAACGCGGCTTTTTGTGTCGCTTTGGCCAAACTTCGCGTACTGCCCCTCGTGGCGGCGGCTGTCCGCCCAGTTCAGCAGGGTCTGGGCATATTCCACCCGCCGGGCGGGGGCCAGCAGTTCCAGCACCCGCTCGTCGCAGGCGGCCTCCATATCCCGCACCATCAGCCGCCGGGCCAGCCAGGCCAGGGGATTGAACCAGTGGAGGATAGCCGCCGCGGTGAACAGCTGCAGCACGATGTGGTCTTTGCGGCGCACATGGATCAGCTCGTGCAAAAGGATGCACTCCACCCCCTCGGACCGTCCCTCCATGGCCGCCGGGAGGGCGATCTTTGGGTGAAGAAAGCCAAACACAAGGGGCGAAGAAACGGCGGCGGAGTACGCCACCAGCGTGCGCCGGCCCCCTGTCGCCCGGTCAAACAACGGCTGCAGGCCCCGCAGGTCGGCGCTGCGGCCCCGGGCCAGCTTTTTGCGCAGAACAAGGTAGCGCGCCAGCACCCAGGCGGCCTGGCCCAGCACCCCTGCGGCCCACACCGCCGCCAGCGCCGCCAGCAGCTGTTTTGTAAAAAGCTGCTCGCCGCCGGCCACGTTTTGCAGCACCGGCTGATAGGGGTCGAGGTATTCCACCGACACCAGCACCCCGCCCGGCGTGGCCAGGTCCTTGCCGAAGATGTTGAAAAGGCTGGCGGGGCTGGGCAAAGAATAGGGCACCAGCATACGGAACAGAAGCGGCATCCACAACATATACAAAAAGCCCGTGCTGCCGGCGCCGCGCAGGATCCGGCGCGGCAGTAGCACGAGCAGAAACAGAACACTGGATGCAATGCTCATATTCAGGATGGAGAAAAACAGGTCCATGGTTTTTTCCGTCTTCGTCCCTCAGTCTTTGTTCCGTTTTTCGTCGATCATGGCCTGCAATTCGTCCAGTGCCTGGTCGGACAGTTGGTCCGAATTGAGAAAATTGGCAAACAGGCTGGCAAAGCTGCCGCCGAACATCCGGTCCACCAGGGTGTTGGTCTCGGCCAGCTGCACCTGCTGGCGGGAAACAATGGCCGTGACCAGATATTTGGGGTACGACCGGCTGATGGCGCCCTTTCCCTCCAACCGTTTGAGCACGATGTAGGTTGTGCTCTTTTTCCAGTTGTACCGTTTCAAAAACTCCTCGGCCAGGTCCGCGGCAATGCAAGGCCCGTTTTCCCACAGGTATTCCATCAGCAGCAGCTCCGAGTCGAAAATTTTGATCTCGCCCATTCTTTCCCCTCCCTGTTTTATTGCTGTAAATTATGCTTTTAGTTTATCCGCCCCATCGCCGTCTGTCAAGGCTTTGGGCAAAAAGGCGCGCCTCCGCCCGGCGCAAAGCGCCGGGCGGAGGCGTGGAATGGCTTTTTTACGCCGGCTCCTCGGCAAAGTTGCCGGTGTAGAGCTGGTAGTACTTGCCCTTTTTCTCGATCAGGTCGTCGTGGGTGCCCCGCTCGATGATGCGGCCCTGCTCCAGCACCATGATGCAGTCGGCGTTGCGCACGGTGGACAGGCGGTGGGCGATGACAAAGGTGGTGCGCCCGTACATCAGCGCGTCCATGCCGCTTTGCACCAGCGCCTCGGTACGGGTGTCGATGGAGGAGGTGGCCTCGTCCAGAATCAGCACCGGCGGGTCCGCCACAGCGGCGCGGGCAATGGCCAAAAGCTGCCGCTGCCCCTGCGACAGGTTCGCGCCGTCGCCGGTGAGCATGGTGTTGTAGCCGTCCGGCAGGCGGCTGATGAAGCCGTCGGCGTTGG
>DXAC01000116.1 GCA_019117205.1 Candidatus Allofournierella merdigallinarum
AAGTCTTGTCTTCGAACATTGTGGTATCTCCTCTTGTTTTGTTCTTGCCCGCGGAAGGATTAGAACTACACCTTGGTTTTGGGGCGCCGATCGTAAGCTGCCAGGGGCTTGAAGCATGATGTCATCCTCAGGGCCGAGGACTTCCTTATTGTACCCCGGTTTGGCTGTTTTGTCAACTGAAAAACAGAGGCAGGGCGCGCAAATTCCAATTCCTGCCGGATAAGGCGTACTTTTTGCCTGTCGAAAAAACGCGCATCCCGGCGCACCGCCCTGCAAAAGCCGGCAAAGGGCCGCGCACCCCGGTCGGATGCGCGGCCCCTGTCATGCCAAAGGATGGAAAAAACGGCTCAGGCCTGTGCCTTCTGCAGCACTTCTTCGGTGTCGCGGGCGATCATCAGCTCCTCGTTGGTGGCGATGATGAGGGTGCGGACCTTGGCGCCCCAGGCGGTGATCTCGCACACCTCGCCCTTGGGGGAGCGGTTCTTGTCGGTGTCGATGCGCACGCCCAGCCAGTCCATGTGGTGGCAGATCTTGGCGCGGATGATGTCGTCGTGCTCGCCGATGCCGCCGGTAAAGACGATGGCGTCCACGCCGCCCATGGCGGCGATGTAGCTGCCCACCACCTTCTTGATCTGGTAGGTCAGCATATCAATGGCCAGCTGGGCGCGGTTGTTGCCCTCGCGGGCGGCCTTTTCGACGTCGCGCATATCGCTGGAAACGCCCGAGATGCCCAGCAGGCCGGACTTTTTGTTCAGGATCTGGTCCAGCTCGTGGCCGGTGATGTCCAGGGTATACTTCAGGTAGTTGACCACCGAGGGGTCCAGATCGCCGCAGCGGGTGCCCATCATCAGGCCGGCCAGCGGGGTCATGCCCATGGAGGTATCCACCACACGGCCCTGGTCCACGGCGGTGATGGACGAGCCGTTGCCCAGGTGGCAGGTGATCAGCTTCAGGCGGGTGATGGGCTCTTCCAGATACTCGGCGGCCTTGCGGCTGACATACTTGTGGCTGGTGCCGTGGAAGCCGTAGCGGCGGACGCCGTACTTTTCATAGTACTCGTAGGGGATGGCGTACATATACGCCTTGGGCGGCATGGTGCTGTGGAAAGCGGTGTCGAACACAGCC
This sequence comes from Candidatus Allofournierella merdigallinarum, assembly GCA_019117205.1. GTDB lineage: Bacteria > Bacillota > Clostridia > Oscillospirales > Ruminococcaceae > Allofournierella_A > Allofournierella_A merdigallinarum. The sequence continues at coordinate 1,126 of DXAC01000116.1, forward strand.
ACCTGGGGCACGTCGGGGCCAAAAACCTTGCGGGCGGTCTCGATGCCCAGGATGCCGGCGGGGTTGTGCAGCGGGGCCAGCGGGCTCAGCTCCCGCAGGGCATCGACCACCTCGTCGGTGATGACGCAGCTGGACTGGAACTTCTCGCCGCCGTGGACGATCCGGTGGCCGATGGCGTCGATCTCGCCGACGTTCTCGATGCACTTGCCGGCGCCGGTGGTCATCTTCTTGATCAGCTCATGGAACGCCTCAGTGTGGGTGGGGAAGATCGCGGGCGTGGTCGCCTTGTTGCCGTTGGCCTCGTGGGTGATGGTGCTGCTCTCCATGCCGATGCGCTCGCACAGGCCCTTGCAGAGCACCTTCTCGCCGTCCATATCGATCAGCTGATATTTCAGGGAAGAAGAACCGCAGTTGATAACCAGAACTTTCATCTTCTCGTTGCCTCCTGTTTGATCCGCTCCACCGGCGGCAGGCCCGCCCTGTGGAGGTTTTTGACAAAGAAAACGCCCAGAGTTTGTACGGTCGCACAAAATTCAGCGCACAGGTCTGAAAGCTGCCCACCTGCAAACAGTTGCGTCCTATTCATTTACATTATATAATAGAGTCAGCCCCTTTTCAAGAGAAAATGGGCAAAAAGACAAAAACTTGTGTACAACACCGCCGGAGCGCCCGGAGGCAGGGCCTCTTGAGGGCAGATCGCCCGGCGGACCCGCGCCGGCTGCGCCGGGCGCGGGAGACGGAGCTTCTATGAAATTTGCCGGTATCATTGCCGAATACGATCCTTTTCACAACGGCCACGCCTGGCAGCTGCAGGCGGCCCGGGAGCGGGGGGCCCGTGCGGTGGCGGTGGCCCTCAGCTGCGCCCTGACCCAGCGGGGCGCGCCCCCGCTGCTGCCCGAAAGGGTGCGGGCCGCCGCCGCCCTGGACGCCGGGGCCAGCCTGGTCTTTGCCCTGCCCGCCCCCTGGGCCATGTCGGGGGCCGAGGCGTTTGCCCGGGCGGGAGTGGCGCTGCTGGCGGCGGCAGGCTGCGACGCCCTGGTCTTTGGCGCCGAGGACCCCGACCCGGACCGCCTGACGGCGGCGGCCCGTGTGCTGGCCTCGCCGGCCTACCGCGCCGCCCTGAAAGAGCAGCTGGCCGCCGGGGCGCGGAATTTCGCCGCCGCCCGGCAGGCCGCGGTGGAGCAGGCCGCACCCGGCCGGGGCCTTGCCGCCCTGCTGGACAAGCCCAACAACAACCTTGCCGTGGAATACTGCAAGGCCATCCTGGAGCTGGGCGCGCCGCTGGAACCCATCCCCCTGCCCCGCCAGGGCGCCAACCACGGGGACGCCCGCACCGCCGGCTGTTACGCCAGCGCCAGCGCCCTGCGCGCCCTCTGGCGGCGGGAGGGCCCCGAAGCCCTGGCCCCCTACGTCCCGGCCGCGGCCCTGCCCCTCTACCAGGAGGCCCGGGCCGCCGGGGAGGACACCGACCCCCAGGCGGTGAGCCTGGCGGTCCTCTCCCGGCTGCGGGCCCGGGCCGTCGCCGGCGGCTTCGCCGGGGTCCGGGGCATCACCGAGGGGCTGGAGCACCGGCTGGAGGACTGCGTCCGTCAGGCGGTCACGCTGGAGGGCCTCTGCGACGCGCTGACCACCGTCCGCTACCCCCGGGCCCGGATGCGCCGCCTGGCCATGGACGCCGCGCTGGGCTATGGCAGCCCCGGCGCCGGGCCGGGCTGGCTGGCCCTGCCCGAGCTGCCCCCCTGCCTGCACCTGCTGGCCGCCCGCCGGGAGGCCCTGCCCCTGCTGGCGGGGGCAGGACTGCCCGTCTCTCCTTCCCTGGCCAGGCTGGCCCGGGAAAACGACGCCTGCGCCCGCACCGCCCAGGCCCAGGCTGCTGCCGCCGACCTGGCGGCCCTCTGCCGCCGGGTCCCCCGGCCCATGGGCGCCGCCTACACCACGCCCTTCCTCAAACGATAAAGGAGGCCCCATGCCGCGCGATTATGGATATTTTGGCAAAGGCTCCACCGGCTACGCTCAGTACATGACTGCCTTCCGCCGCAGCCGGAAAGGCGGCGGGGGCGGAGGCGGCAGCCGGGGCGGATGCTTCCTCCTGCTGCTGGGCGGGCTGGCGGTGCTGGCCGTGATCGAAGCCCTCGTGACCGCCTAGGGTGTATCTGGAAACTCCTCAACGCTGTTCTATTCTACCAAAAAGCTCCATCTGCTGCGTTGCATTCGCTTGCATTCCACAAAGGAGTGCAGCGCTCATGCGCCTTGCATCTGGCGCTTTTTGGCGAATATCTCAGCATGTT
>DXAC01000117.1 GCA_019117205.1 Candidatus Allofournierella merdigallinarum
GTGATCACCGCGTCGGTGACCGTCTCGCCCAGGTACGCCTCGGCGTCCGCCTTGAGCTTTGCCAGGATCATGGCGCTGATCTGCTGGGGGTTGTAGTCCTTGCCGTCGATGTTCACCTTGTAGTCGGTGCCCATATGGCGCTTGATGCTGCTCACGGTGCGGTCCGGGTTGGTGATGGCCTGGCGCTTTGCCACCTGGCCCACCAGCCGCTCGCCGGTTTTGGTAAAGCCCACCACGCTGGGGGTGGTGCGGGCGCCCTCCGCGTTGGCGATCACCACGGGCTCGCCGCCCTCGATGACGGAAACGCAGCTGTTGGTGGTGCCAAGGTCGATGCCAATGATTTTACTCATAGTATATCTCTCCTTTATTTATACTTAAAGGTGGATGTTTTTCCTGTATGTCAAGGGCGGGAGCCCCTGTCGCTTGCTATTCGGCCACGATGACGGTGGCGTGGCGGATGACCCGGTCGCCCAGCTTGTAGCCTTTCTGGAAGACCTGGAGCACGGTGCCGCTCTCCTCGCCGTTTTCGGCGGCCTTTTGCATCACCGCGTTGTGCACCGCCGGGTCAAAGGGCAGCCCCAGGGCGGGGATCTCCTCCACCTTGAGGGCTTCAAAGGCGGCCTTGGCTTTTTCCAGCGTCAGGGTCACGCCCTTTTTGTAGTTCTCGTCGGTGGTGGGGGCGGCTTCGGCCATTTCCAGGGTATCCAGGATGGTCAGGATCTTTTCCACCGCGCAGCTCACGCCGTTGCCAAAGGCGGCGTCCTGCTCCCGGGCCGAGCGCTTGCGGAAGTTGTCGTACTCGGCGGCGGTGCGCAGCAGCCGGTCCCTGGCCTGGTCCGCCTCGGCGCGGGCGGCCTCCGCCTCCGCTTTGGCGGCGGCCAGCTGGGCCTCCAGGTCCTTTTTCTTGTCTTTCTTTTCCGTTTTCTCCTCTCCGGGGGCCGGGGCGGCGTCCGGTTCGGGGGCGGCCCCGGCCTGTGGGGTCGCGGCTTCGGCCTCTTCGGGCCGCAGGTCCTTTTCGTCTGTCATTGGGTATCCTCCTGTGTCTTGCCGGCCATGCACTCGCCCAGCTTCAGGGCGAAGTAGTCCAGAACGGGCATCAGCTGTTCGAAGGGCATCCGGGTGGGGCCCAGCAGGGCCATGGCGCCGGTGAGCCCGCCGCCCGCCAGGTAGCGCTTGCTCATGAAGCACAGCCCCGGCATGGGCCGCTGCAGGTCCTCCCCCAGCAGCACGGTGGTGCGGCCGGTGCGGGGGGTGATGAGCCGGCCCGCCCGCTCTTCGTCGGAAAAGAGCTCCAGCACGCCGGGCAGCTGGTCGATGAGTTCCGGCCAGCGCATCAGGTACTGTTCCCCCTCCAGGTAGGTGCGGGCCTGGGCGGCCTCCTGCAGCAGGGCCGCCGCCGCGTTCAGCACCGGATACAGCTGGCTGCCCCGCTCGCCCAGGTCGGCGGCCAGGTTTGCCAGCACCGCGCCGTTCAGGTCCGCCGGGGCCACAAAGGTGAGCCCCCGGTTGAGCACCTGGGCCAGCAGGGCGGCGTCCGCCCGGGTCAGGCCGGTGTCCAGCCGCGCCACCCGGGTGCGCACCCCGCCGGCGCTGGTCACCGCCAGCACCGCCGCGGCGTAGCGCCCCACCTGCACCACCTCGAAGTGGGCGATGCACAGATCGTCCGCCCGGGGGGTGGTGGCCGCCACCATGTAGCCGGTGTAGCCCGCCAGGGCCTTGGCCGCGCCCGCCGCCAGCCGCTCCGGCTCGTTGTCCAGGCCGGCGAAGATGCGGTCGATCTCGGTCTTCTGTCGGGGGGTGAGCCCCCGGGAGGGGCTCATGAGATTGTCCAGGTAATAGCGGTAGCCCTTGGCGCTGGGCACCCGGCCCGCGCTGGTGTGGGGCTGCTCCAAAAGGCCCAGCTTGGTGAGCGCCGCCATCTCGTTGCGAAGCGTCGCGCTGGACACCGCCATGTCAAAATAGCGGCACAGAAGCCCGGAGCCCACCGGCTCGCCGCCCTGGGTGTACAGAGTCACGATGGCCTCCAGCACCCGCTGTTTCCGGTCGTCCATGGCCATGCGCTCTCACCTCGTTTTTCCATTTTAGCACTCCATACTCTTGAGTGCTAAATTTATTGTACTCCATTTTATCCGTCTGTCAAGGGGGTGGTGTGAAAATTTTCAAAGTTTCATGGTTTGTTCACAAGGCCCTTCGCCGGCAAAAAAGCCCGCGGCCGCCCCCGGTGACAGGGCGGTCGCGGGCGGCCTGATCAGGGCTCCATCTGCTTTGCCAGAAAGGCGGCGGCGATGGCCAGGGCCTTTTGCTCCTCGGCGGCGGGGGTGTCGGCCCGGTCCTCCGCCAGCAGCACCACCGCCCCGGCCACGTCGCCGGCGGCGATGATGGGGCTTGCCAGCAGGATGTGCCGTCCGGCGCCCTCGCAGGGGAACTGACAGTCCTCGCTGCGGCCGGGGCAAAGGTAGGTGCGGCGGGCGTGCATCAGCTTTTCCAGCGGGATGCTCACCCGCTTTTCCAGGTACTCCTTGCGGGCGGGGCCGGCGGCGGCGATGATGCTGTCCCGGTCGCAAACAAGGGCGGTGCGGCCCAGGTTTTTGTAAAGCACCTCCGCGTACTGGCCGGCAAAGGCGGCCAGCTCGCCGATGGGGGAGTACTTTTTGAAGATGACCTCCCCGTCGCCGGTGGTGAAGATCTCCAGCGGGTCGCCCTGCCGGATCCGCTGGGTGCGGCGGATCTCCTTGGGGATGACCACCCGGCCCAGCTCGTCGATGCGGCGCACGATGCCCGTTGCTTTCATGGCGTCTACCTCCCTGAAAGGCGGCGCACCGAACGGCCGCCGCCCTTTGCTCTTTGCACCTTAGTATCTTCCAGCGCAGGCAAATTATACAAGCGGGGCGGCGCGGGAGCCCTTTTCGCCGGCGGCGGTCTCTGGTATAATAAAGGTAACATCCGGCAAAGGAGGTGCGCCATGGCGCCGAAAATTCTCATTGCGGAGGACGACCCGGAGATCCGCGGCCTGCTGCGGCTGTATCTGGAGGGGGAGGGCATGGAGGTGCTGGAGGCGGACAGCGGCGACAAGGCGCTGGCGCTGGCCCGCTCGGCGACGCCGGACGCGGCCATTCTGGACGTGATGATGCCCGGCCTTTCGGGCTATGAGGTGACAAGGGCGCTGCGCCGGTTCAGCGAGCTGCCCATTTTGATCCTCTCGGCCAAAAGCGCCGATAACGACAAGATCCTGGGGCTGAACCTGGGGGCGGACGACTATGTGACCAAGCCTTTCAACCCCATGGAGGTGGTGGCCCGCGTCAAGGCCCAGCTGCGGCGCAGCGCCCGGAGCGGCGGGGTGCTGCGGGCGGGGGACCTGGCGCTGGACCTGGCCTCGATGCAGCTGGAAAAGGCGGGCCAGCCGGTGCCGCTGACCCCCATGGAGTACAAGATCCTGGCCATTCTGATGGGCTCGCCCGGGCGCATCTTCACCAAGGCCCAGCTCTACGAGGGGGCGGCCGGCGAGTACTACGAGGGCGACGACAACACCATGATGGTACACATCTCCAAGCTGCGGGAAAAGCTGGAGGACGACCCCCGCTCGCCCCGCTACATCCGCACGGTAAGGGGGCTCGGGTATCGGTTTGAGCGAACATAAAAAGGCCTCGGGCGGCCTGTTCGGGCTGCTGGCGCGGCAATATCTGTTGTTCACCCTGACGCTGCTGCTCATCGGGGCGGCGCTGTTCTCCCTGTGGGACTGGTACACCGCCCGCCTGTACCAGGCCACCGACTGGGGCGCGCTGCTGGCGGACGAGGCGCTGGCGGAGGGTCGGTACGACGCGCTGCGCCGTGCCCTGGCCCCCGGCAGCGATTTTGCCGTGTACGACGGGGCGGGGGCGCTGCTCTGGGCCTGCGGCGAGGGCTTTGACGAGGCCCTGACCAGCCGGGAGCTGGCGTTCATCCCCCTGTGGGGCGAGGGCTCCCAGATCGACGCCTACGAGCTCAGCGCCGGCGCGGGGGAGGCCCGCTACCTGCTGGTGGCCCACACCGCCGGCCCCGCCGGCCGGGAAGAGACCAGCACCGCCGTGCTGGACGAGCAGTACCGGGTGCTGCTGGGGGGCCTTGCGGACGGCAGCCAGGCCTACACCGCCCGGGAGTACCAGTATCTCACCGGCGGCCGCTTTCCCGACGGCTACCTGGCCCGCTGGCCTTTCACCGGCCGGGACGGCCAGTCCCGCACCCTGCTGGCCCGGGAGATGTTCATGAGCGAGAGCCAGTACCAGCAGGTCTGGCGCCAGGGCAGCTGGATCCCCCTGCTGTTCGTGCCCGCCTGCCTGGTGGCGGCGGGGCTGTTCATCCGGCGGCTGCGCCAGCGCATCGCCCGGCCCCTGGCGGCGCTGGGGGACGCGGTGGAGGGCCAGGCCGCCGGCCGGGACGTGCGGGTGGGCGACTGCGGCGGCCCGCGGGAGATCCGGCGCATCGGGGAGAGCTTTGACCGGTTCGCCGCCCTGCTGGCCCAGAGCGAGGCCGAGCGCCGACGGCTGGACGAGGGCCGCCAAAAGCTCATCGCCGACATCTCCCACGACATCAAGACCCCGGTGACGGTGATCTCCGGCACGGTGGACGCCCTGTGCGACGGCAAGGTGCCTCCGGAGGACACCGAGCGCAGCCTGCGGCTGATCCAGCGCAAGGCCGCCGACCTGGCCCAGCTCACCGAGGCGTTCCACGAGTACAGCAAGACCGAGCACCCCCGCTTCGAGCTGGTGCTGCGTCGGGTGGACCTGTGCGAGTTTCTGCGGGCCTGGCTGGCCCAGCGCTATGACGAGATCGACCTGGCGGGCTTCTCCCTGGAGCCGGACATCCCGGAAACGCCCCTGCCCTGTCAGCTGGACGAATTGCAGCTGCGCCGGGCGCTGGACAACCTGCTCTCCAACGCTTTGCGTCACAACCGGCTGGGCACGGTGCTCTTTGTCAGCCTTTCGGCGCGGGGGGACGAGGCCCTGCTCCGGGTGGGGGACAACGGCGAGGGCATCCCGCCCCGGGTGCGCTCCACCCTGTTCGAGCCCTTTGTGCGGGGCAGCGACGCCCGCACCGGCGCGGGCAGCGGCCTGGGCCTTGCCATCACCCGGCGCATTTTGGAAAAGCACGGCGGCTCCATCGAGCTGGCCGCCGAGCCCGCCCCCGGCCGCTCCACCGAGTTTCTCATCCGGCTGCCGCTGGAGAGCGCCGCCGGCGGCTGAGCCGCGCAAACCTCCCTTTGCCCTGCCCGGCCCGCCGGGCTGGGCATCCGGCAGCCCTCTTCCGGCAAAAACCGCCGGGCCCGCGCGCCACGCACAGGGTCGGCGGTCCTTTTTTGCCCGGGTCTGTCCGCAAGCCGACGGACCCCCCTGCGCTTTGACGCAGGGGGGTCCGTTTTTTCGCCCGACAGAGGACCGGGCGATCTATAAGAAAAAGGGCGGCGTGCGGGAGGAAACACAGCCCATTCGCGGCGCCGGGCCGACCGCCGTGGCCCCATGCGCCGGGCTGACTGCCCCGGGGGAAGCGGGGCGAAACGCCCGCCGCGCCTTTTTCACCTGTTTTTCCCCAGGCCGCGCCCGCCGGGGGGCGGCCTGCCGGTCACTCGCTTTTGATGGCCTCCAGGGCCGGGATACGCACCGCCTTGGCCGCCGGGTAATAGCCGGACCCCAGGCCGATGAGCACCGAGAACGCCACCGCGAAGAGCAGCAGCCAGGGCGGCGTGACGCAGACCCGGGCGGGGCCCTCGCCCCCCAGCGCCGCCAGGCGCAGGTTGTCGGGGGAGAGGCCGCCCAGCGCCACCAGGTTCACCACCAGGCCCGTCGCCAGGCTCACCGCGCAGCTCACCAGGCCGCCCAGCAGCCCGATGACCCCCGCCTCGGCCAGAAACAGCGCCCGGATGTCCCGCACGAAGCAACCCAGGGCTTTCATGATGCCGATCTCCCGGGTGCGCTCGGAGATGGACATGATCATGGTGTTGGTGATGCCGATGGCCGCCACCACCAGGCTGATGGCCCCCAGGCCCCCCAGCATCATCTGTTTTTGGCGGGCCTCCTTTTCCATGGGCCCCCGGATGCTCTCCATCGACTCGGTGGCGCAGCCCATGGCCCGTATCTGCCTTTCCAGCCCGCTCACCCGGTCCAGGTCCCGCACCTTTACCAGGATGGACCCGTAGGGGGAGGCTCCTTTCTTCACCGCGCCCAGCTTCTCCGCCAGCTCGCGGACTTCCCGCAGGTCCAGCAGCAGGCCCTCGCCGGTCTCCACTCCTTTGGAGTAGTCCTCTTTTGCCATGCCCACCGCTTTCAGCGTGAGGGTGGTCTTTTTGCCTCCCTGCTCCAGCTCCAGCACCAGCGGCACTTTCAGCGGGTCAAAATAGGGGTCCGGGGGCGGCAGCGGCTGGCCCTTGTCGTCCCAGCCGGCGGCCCACCGGTCCACCGTGTCCGCCCCCTCGGGGCGCAGGGTGTCCCGGAAGTTGTAGGCGATGTACTGGCCCACCACCGCCTCGCCGGCGCGGGCGATGCCCTCGCCCCGCTCCAGTTTGTAGCCCATGGCCTCCATGCCGGCGGCGTCCAGCCCGGCGATGGGCACCCAGTCGGCCACGTATCGGCCGCCGGCCCCCGCTTTCAGCCGGACGCTGTCCGCCTCCAGGCTCTGGCGGGGGGTCACCGCCTCCACCCCCTCCAGGGCCTTGAGGCGCTGCACCAGCTTGTCGTCCAGTTTCAGCTTGCCCCGGCCCCCCTGGGGCGCAGTGACGGTGATGATGGTCAGGTCCCCCAGCTGGGCCAGCAGCTTGTCCTGGGCCTCTTTCATGCCGATGCCCAGGGAGACCATGATGACGATGGAACAGCCGCCGATGACCACCCCCAGCACCGTGAGAAAGGTGCGGGAGCGCTTGCGGAGCAGGTTTTGCAGGCAGAGGTGGAACAGGTCATGTTTGAGCACGGCTCATTCCTCCCCGCCGGCGGGGAGGTCCTCCTCCGCCTCGTCCGCCCAGGTCCAGCAGGCCGCGGGGGCGCTG
>DXAC01000118.1 GCA_019117205.1 Candidatus Allofournierella merdigallinarum
GTGGAGGGCGGCATCACCCGCTTCATGGCCCTGTTCACCGACTACAACGATATCCCGGACATCGGCCCCGTGCGCTCTGCCCGGGACCAGTTCTTCCGCCTGGTGCTGCCCTGGCAGCCCCTCTACGTCCACATCGGCCAAAGCGTGGTGCAGAAAGAGTACATCACCAACTACAACTACGACGAGTGGAATTTGGAGGGCAACTTCGACGCGGGCCTTTACTACCGCAACAAAAACCGGGTGAACTGGGCGGGCAATTCGGTGGCCACCGAGCACACCGCCTACACAAGCGGCGAGCTGATTGCCGAGTACATCGAGCGCCACGACGTGGACGACCGCCGGCTGTACAACTCCACGTTCTTCGACTTTGTGGACTACCGTGAGCCCGCCAGGGTGCTCACCGGCGAGCATCTGGAAAGCGGCGCCGGCGCCGACGCGGGCCGGGTGACCATCCGCCACTCGGACTACTACCGCACCCGGTTCGACTACGACGCGGGCCTGGGCCAGTACGCCATGGCCCAGTGGTATTACAGCAAGGGCGCCTACATGGACACCATCGACGAGAACAACGGCCAGCAGCTGATGTTCGACAACCTGCTCATCCTCTTCACCGACATCCACCGCTACCCCGGCCACGACAGCTCCGACCTGCAATACGCCGAATACAGCTGGGGCGGCGTGGGCTACTACTGCTGCGGCGGCAGGATCGAGCGCATCCGCTGGCAGAAAGGCACCCCGCTGGACGCGCTGCGGATCGTGGACTTCGGCACGGAGGAGCCCTTTGAGATCAACTGCGGCAAGACCTACCTGACCGTGGTGGACGAGGACGAGATCCCCGGCTTCTCCTGGGAGTCTCTGGAGACCGCCCAGGACGTGCAGGAGGCCCCCACCACCCACGATTTTGTGGAAAACGAGGATTGACCCCCGTTCGCCATGCCCCCCACAAAGAACGCCCCCGGCGCTCCGCCTTGCAGCGGCCCGCCGGGGGCGTTCTTCGTCTGTTATTCTATGTGCTGGCGTCCATATCAAGGCTGCCCGCCCGCCGTTGCCTCATACAGCGAGCGGATGAACGCCTCCCCGTCCCCCTGGATGATGTGGGAGATGGTGGCGCTGCCCACGATGACCCCATCCGCTCCCATGGAAAGGGCCTGCTTTACCTGGGAGGCGTTGGATATCCCGAACCCGGCCAGCACCGGCGTTTTGATCCCCGACTCCTTGAGCAGCCGGACATTCTTCCCGATCTGGGGAGACACGGTGCTCTGCGGGCCGGTGGCTCCGTCCACCGCCTGCTGAAAAATATAGCCCCGGGCGTTCGCCTTGAGGTCTTGCAGGGCGGAATAGGTGACGTAATAGGGCGAAAATCGCAAATTGTAGATGTTGTACTGCTCCAGCGCCGCGTCCACCGCCGCCACCCTGTCCGGGGGGATGTTGGGGCTCAACACCCCGTCCACATCACATTCGTGGCAGGCCGCCGCAAAGGCTTCCAGCCCCATGTTCTCAATGACATGCGCGTATACCATGATCTGGAGCACCTGGTCCGGGCAGCGGGCGCGGATGCGCTTGATCCGCCGGAACACCTCTTCCAGGCCGGTGTTTGCCAGCGCCCGCGCCATGGAATCCGCCACCGTTTTCCCGTCCAGCACCGGATCGTCGTTCGGCAGGCCGATCTCCAAAACGGTGCAGCCGTTTTCAAAGTATCGCTCCGCCCAGGCACAGTCGTCTTTCAGTATCGGGTCTCCAATGGGAAAATACAGCGTCAGGATCTTCCTGTCCAGTTGCCGCAGCTGTTCAAACACCCGATCCATTCTGTTCATCTTGGCTCATCTCCCCCTTGTCCCTTTCGGTTTCAGGCCACGCCGGTCTCCCGGAGCAGGCACGCCAGCGCCTCGCTGCTGTCCGCTTTTTCCATCTCCCGCAGCAGCGTCTCCTGTTGGATGACCATTACCAGATTTTGCAAAAGGTCCAGCTGCTGGTTCGGGTCCTTGATGGCCAGCAGAAAAACCAGCCGCACGGCAAGCATCTCGCCGTCCATCGCCATGGAAGCAAACGAAACAGGGCTTTCCAGGCGTCCGACCGCGATGGCGCTGTGCTTTACGTAAGTATTGGCCGCGTGGGGCATCGCAAGAGGATACCCTGCAGTGGGAAGCCCCGTGGGATACTCCCCCTCCCTTTTCAGGACCTCCGCCTCATAGCGCGGATCCACCGCACCGGACTCCACAAGCTTGGCGCACAGTGCATGGATCGCCTGCTCAGCGCTGTCGGCTTTCAGATCCATGCAGACAAATGATATGTGTGACACAGACTTTCTCCTCTCGTTTGGTCAGGGCGTGCCCCGTTCATCGCCTCATTGCATCCTTTACCTGCCTGAGCCAGGCAGCGATCTCGCTGCGGGGCATGTTTCTCTCGGCACGTTTCAGGTAAGCCGAGGAAAAATGCACCCCGTGCGCGCCGGCCACATGGGTCATCTCGTAGGCATCCTGCGGTGTGTTGATCCCGCTGATGGCGATGATACGCGGATCCACGTCAAGCCGTTTGAGCAGTTCCTTGATCTGCTCCATCAAAGGGCGGATGGCTTCCCCTTTCAGTTCCGTCACCGTACCGGACACCGCCGGCACCACAAAGAGCTCTCCGAACGAGCGGCGCAGGATGCGGCCCAGCTTGTCCGCAACGGCCGGATCGGACAGGCGGGCGCCGGTGAGCTGATCGCACATGACCGAATAGATATAATGCACCTTTTCGGCAAGGGAGTCCTCCACCAGGCCCACCGGGTCCTCGATGGCCCTGTAATTGGGCGGGTCTATGGCATCTACTCCCACCTCGAAACAGCGCCGCAGGCACCTGCGCTGCCCATAGGAAACGATATCCGGCAACACAGTGGAGCAGATGAGCGCCAGATCCGGGAACGCCGCCCGCACCGCTGCCATACTGTCGAAAAAGGCCTCCCGCCAGGCTGTTTTCGCCGTTCCTGCTTTCAGGGCGCGGATCTCGGCGGGCGCCACGTTGGCCACCCCCATCGCCTCCGGCTCGTAGAACAGCATCAACAACTGGTCCATGCCGCATTCGCGCAGAAAGCCCACCTCATCCACCAGTGCGGGGAAGTCCCGGGGATCTCGCGGGGCAAGGGAAATGCTCAGGATCCCCTCGCCCCGGGCGCTCACCCGGGCGAGGGCGTCTATCCGGTTTTCAAACTGTGTCATGCCGGCCCCTCCACGATCATCATAGTCTTCCATTCCGGCACCGCCTGGTCCGCCAGGGCGGCCGCCCTGGCGGCTGCCCCGGAAAGCCCCAGACCGGCCCAGCCGCTCGTGTCCACCGGGCGAAAACGGTCGCAGCCCAGGCGCAGGACCCTGGCACTGCGCCACCAATGCGCGAGCTGGGGGCAGATCACCGTGTTGTCCTCCTCGTTGTCCGCGGCGCGGGTGGTCAGCGTTTCCCCGTTGTGATACTCCTGGGCAATGGGCCGCTCCACCGTCGCGCACCGGCACGGCTCGTCTATGTAGGCGCTCAGCACGCCCACCGCCCCTGTTCCGTCTGCAATGGGCACCGCCACCACGTCGGGCACGCCGACCCTGGCCCGCAGCCATTTCCCGTAGAGCCCCGCCAGGGCGCCGGCCAGGGCGGGGGCGGGGTAGTCACCGTAGTTGGCGGCAAAGGGAAAGGCCTCCACCTCCGGGTCCTCCATGGAGAACAGCTTGGGCGCGTACAGATGGGGCAGATCGAACATCTGCACGCAGCTTTGGGCGTCCACCTCGCAGCCATGCTGCTCCAGCTGCCGCACCAGCGCCTCATCGGCGCCTGGCAGGCGGCCCAGCATCAGCGACAGCCGCAGCCCCAGCGCCTCGCAGGCAGCGGCGGCGGCCAGCGCCTGCTCTTTTCGAAACGTGCCGGCGCACAGGTGCCGTACGCCCCGCAGGCGGGCCAGTGCCAACTGGCCGGCCAGGTTGTATTTCCACGCCGCGTCCGGCACGCAGAGCAGCGTCCGGCCGCCGGCCGTCGTCTGCCGGCGCACAGCGGGCGGCTGGGGACGCACCAGCGCCAGCACCCGCCCGAACTCCTCTTCAAAGGCAGCGCCGGGCAGCAGCGACTGGATCTCGCCGGCGCGGCGGGCGGGTCTCTCGTCAAGGTCGCCTGTGGACAGATCGCCGCCAAAATCACCGAACCACTTGGGCAGCATGATGTCCTGTTGGAAAAGTGCCATCTTTGATCCTCCTTGATGTCTGTCCGCCCGCGGGACCGGCGCGTGTGCTTGCACGGGCACGCGCCGGTCCCGCGGACTTGCGGCAGGCAGCGTTACTCCTGCAGCGCCTGGAGGATCGCCTCCTCCATCTTTGCCACGCCCACGCCTGTCAGATAGGGCATACCACTGACGGAGGGCACGCCCTCCACCCCATACTTGCCGCTGGGCACGATGAGATCCACCGGACCTGTTTCCAGGATGGAGGGCACCTGGCCGACGGTGGCCTTGATGACCTTCGCCTCCACCCCAGCCCGCGCCAGCAGCGCCTTGATCTTGGTCTCAAGAATAGAGGATGTCGCCATTCCGGCGCCGCAGCATACGACCACTGTTTTCATTTTGTTTTTCCTCCCGATTTAAATGCGGATCATACGAACAGCTTTGTGATGTAGTACACCAGGATCGAGGGCCAGGCGCCCAGGATGCTGGAGGTGACGAGCACGCCCTCCTCCACAGCGAAGCCAGAGGCGACCGCCAGTTCAGTAGCAAGCGGGGCGATGAGCATCGCGCCGTACAGGCCGATGGTGGTCTTCACCGCCACCAGCACCAGCGCGCGGAACGCATTGCCCTTGTGTTCACGGGAGCCGCACAGCGGCAGCGCCACGCCCATGGTGGCGGCCAGGACCAGCGACTCGCCGGAGGGGATGATCCGCATACCCGGCAGGAAGAAATAGAGCAGCAGCACGATGGGGATGGCGAACGCGCCGGTGGCCACCGCCTCCGGATAACCGGCCAGGATCGCGGAATCCATGCCGATGTTGGCTCCCTCGATGTTGAAGCGCTTTTGCATGGTGTCCCGCATCTTTTCGCTCACCGGCGAGAGGCCCTCCATGATGATGCCCACCGCCTTGGGGAAGATAAAGCTCACGCAGGCCAGCGCCACGCCGATGGACAGCGCGCCGTTGAAGCCCATCTGCGCCACCAGGCCCAGAACGGTGCCCACCAGGAAGCTCAGGAAAGACGCGTCCCCCCAGATGCCCAGCTTCGCGTGGCTGTCCTTGAAAGAGAAATTGATCTTGTTGATGCCGGGGATGTGGTCCAGCACCCAGTTGCCCGCCAGATAGATCACATAGTTGAACGTGTCAAAGGCGTGGGGAATGGAGACGCCCTCCAGATCGAAGTACTTCTGGTACATGGGCGCCACCCAGTCGGCCATTTTCAGGCTGAACATATAGACCAGCACCGACACGACCAGCGTCATGATCACATTGCCGGTGAGAAGATAGATGGGCAGCGCCGGAAGAATGATCGCAAACAGGTTCAGAAAGTCCACATTGATGGTCTTTGTCCACTTGAGCTTGAGCATGGCGAAGTTGATGAGCAGGCCGATGGGATACAGGAACACAAAGAACGGCAGCTGCATCACCGCGCCGAACACCGGCGCCACGCTCAGGTCCAATATATCGTTTTTGATGCCGGTGTTTTCGATCAGGGCATTGCCCAGCGGCGAGATGTACTCGATCATCATGGAACTGACCGTGCTGATCGCCAGAATGCCCGCGCCCACCATCAGGGCACTGCGGACCGCCGTGCTAGGCTTCACGCCGAAGCACAGCGCCAGGATCAGGATGATGAACGGCACGAGCACCATTCCGCTCAGCCCCGAAAGCCACGCAAAGATCGCACTGATATAACTCATGATGTTCCTCCTGTAAGTAATCGTTGAACGGCCGGTATTCGGTTATCTTCCCTTTCACCCCTCCCTTGCCGCCGGCGCATGGCCGTGCCGGCGGATATGTTCGTTCTCTTCACTCTGTGCGGGGCTTTCCCGCGGCAGAGTCATTACCCCATCTGTGCAAGCCATGCGCGGTCTTGCACCAGCTCCCGGGGCGTTTTCACGTATCGGTCCGCCAGCGCCCGCAGCGCGCGCCGGTGCTCCTGCGTGGCGGAGATCTCGTCCTCCACGCCGATCAGCCAAAAGCCGGCGCGTCTGGCTGTCCGGGCGGCGAAGAGCATGTCCTCCAGCACCACCGTGTTCCCGGGGTGCGTACCCAGCCTGGCGCAGGCGGCCAGGTAAACGTCCGGCTGCTGCTTGGAGCAGCCAATATCCTGGCAGGAGAGCACCTCCTCCAGAAAGGCCAGCGCACCGCAGCGCTCCAGCACAGCGCGCACCAGCAACCGCTCGGTGGCGGTGGCCACGCACATTTTGATCCCCTTTTCCCGCAGCAGCTCCAGCAACTCCAGCCCGCCGTCCTTGAGTGTTGCCTCTTTCAGATACAGCGCGTGCATCCGCCGGTCCAGCCGCTCCACCACCGCTTCGGGCGTGTCTGCTATCCCGTAGCGGTCGATCAGGTAACAGGCGATCTCCCGGGGGCCCATGTGGGCTGTGGCGAACAGCCACTCCTCGTCGCGGCGGCGGCCCTTTTCCAGGATCAGTTCCCCGACAGCCTTTTTCCAGATCCAGGTGGTGTCGCCAAGGGTCCCGTCAAAATCAAAGATCACGCCTTTCAGCATGTCTGCTCCTCCCCGTTCCCCCGGTCGACACGGCAGGCGGCGATGGCTCTTCGCAGGCCCAGCACCGACGCCGGAGGCACCGAGAGTTCGTCAACGCCCAGCTCCAGCAGGGTCCGGGTCATATCCGGTTCCGCCGCCAGTTCGCCGCAGACGCCCACCCAGATGCCATGCCGGTGGGCGTTATGGGCGGTCCGCCCGATCAGCTCCAGCACGGCGGGGTGGCGCGGGTCGTAGTAGTCTGCCAGCTGGCTGTTCATCCGGTCGGCAGCCAGCACATACTGGGTCAGGTCGTTGGTGCCGATGGAGAAGAAATCCACCAGCGGGGCCAGCCTGTCGCTGATAAGCGCGGCCGCCGGCGTCTCCACCATGATACCCAGCGGGAGCTTCGGGTCAAAAGCCGCGCCCCGGGCCTCCAGCTGGCTGCGGGCCGCGTCCAGCCGCTCCCGCACCGCGCGCACCTCCCACAGGGAGGCGATCATCGGCACCATAACGCTCACCGGCCCCAAAGCGGAAGCCCGGAGTATCGCTCGCAGCTGCGTGTCCAGCAGCTCCGGCTGCCGCAGGCACACCCGCACCGCCCGCAGGCCCAGCGCGGGGTTCTCCTCGGGGGCCAGCGCAAGGCAGTCCGCTTTTTTGTCCGCGCCCACATCCAGTGTGCGGATGATCACCGGCCGGCCGGCCATTCGGCGCACCACCCCGGCATAGGCCTGGTATTGCTCCTCCTCGTCCGGCAGCGTGCTGCGGCCCAAAAAGAGCCCCTCCGAGCGGAACAGGCCGATCCCCTCCGCGTCGTTTTCCAGCGCCGCCTGCGCGTCGGCCACACCGCTGATATTCGCGTAAAGGCGCACCGGGCGGCCGTCCGCCGTCCGGGTGGGCCTGCCGCGGTATTCCTCCAGGCGGGCGGCTTCCTCTTCCAGGCGCTGTTTACAGCGCAGGTACCGCTCGTTGATCTCCGGGCTCGGGTCCACCACCAGCGCCCCCTCCTGCCCGTCCACAATGGCAGGCAGGCCGAACTGTTCCGCCGCGGGCGTTTCTCCCACCCCCACAACAGCGGGGATGCCCATGGTGCGGGCAAAGATCGCCGTGTGAGAATTCAGCGAGCCCTTTTCCGTCACGATGCCCCGGACCAGCGCCGGGTCGAAGCGGGCCGTCTCACTGGGGGAAAAGTCATCGGAGAAGAGAATGGCCGGCCCGGCGAGCCGTTCTTGTCTTTCCCGCCCCACAAGGCAGCGGAGCACGCGGCGGGACACATCCTCCACATCGGCGGACCTGGCCTGCATATACTCGTCGTCCATCTCCGCGAAGAGCCTGGAAAAGCGCCGCCCGGCCTCGCTCACTGCGTATTCGGCCCCGGTGTTCTGTTCCAGGATCATCGCGCGGATGGCCTCCAGATAATCCTCGTCCTCCAGCATCATCCGATGGACCTCAAACAGGAAAGCGTTCTCCTCTCCCAGCTTGTCCCGCCCTTGCAGGGCCAGCTCATCCAGCTCGGCGGCGGCGGCAGCCCGCGCCTGCTCGAAGCGGGCGTGTTCCGCGCGCACATCGGCGGCGGCCCGCGGCGCGGCAGCCAGATCCGCGCGTTCGTATCGCCTCAGCGGCGCGAAAGCGATCCCGCGGCAAGCGCCTTTACCCTTGAAAATGGTCATCCTCGTCCTCCCTGGCGCGGCGGCCTCACAGGTTGCAGCGGCAAAACGCCTTCAGCGCGGCCGCCGCCTCGTCCTCGTCCTCTCCCTCGCAGCGGATGATGAGCTTTTCGCCTTTTTTGGCGCCCATGGCCATCACGTTGAAGAGTTTTTTTGCCGACCCTGTCTTGTCTTTACACGAAAGGGTTATCCCGCAGCGAAAGCGGGAAGCCTCCTTGACCATCAGCCCGGCCGGCCGGGTATGCAGGCCGAGTTCATCGACGATCACATACTCAAACTGTTTCATGGCGACTCCCTCCAGACACATCCGCGTTTGGCGCAACGCTTGTTCTACAGTTATAATGTTACACACTGCGGGGCAAAAAACTCCAACATAAAAAATGCCGTATTCAAAATGGCATTTTGAATACGGCATTAAAATATATGAATGTTGTGAAAAGCGGCGGGTCCGCCCGGGCGGGGATTCAGCAGGTCTGCCGGAGCAGTTCCAGCAGGGTGGCGTGATCCGGATGAGCCAGCAGCTGCCGGATGGCCTGTTTGTCAAAAGCAAGATCGGCGAGAGCCTTAAAGAACTGCTGCAGGTCGTCGCCGCCCTCGGAGGACACCGAGAGCAGGAACACCACCCGCACGTTGCTTTTTCCCCACCACACCGGCCGGGGCAGCACCGCCACCGCCACAAAAAAGTCTTTGCTGGAGCGGACATACGGATGGGGAATGGCCGCCATGGGGCCCAGTTCCGTTCCGCCGAACTCCTCCCGCTGCAGCACCAGGGAGCAGAAGTTCTCCGGCAGCGGCACGACCTGGGCGATCCTCTGGCACATCTCCCGCAGGACCTCTGTCTTGGTGGATGCGCGCAGATCGGTAAAAAACAGCTTTGGCGTAAAGAAGTGGTCGAAAAATCCCGGCCGGTTCTTCCGCTCGCTGATGGTCCGCACCACCTCTTCGTCCGGCCGCTCCAAAAACGGCGGCACCTCGATCACCGGCACCGGCACCTCCATATCCAGTTTGATGGTGGAGAACAGATAGTCGATCTTGGTGAAGTCAAAGTTTGCCAGCTCATAGGCGCTGCACTCGTAGATGTGGTCGATGTATCTGCCGTAGATCTGGCGGAAGCGCTGGTGGAACAGATGGGCTGTTCCCTGGCCGGACGCGCAGATGATAGCGATGTTTTTCTTCTCGATGTCGCGCCCGCTGCCCTCCAGCGCGTACTGGAAGATCAGCAGCAGGTAGCCCGTTTCGTCTTCGGCCACCGCGGTGCCAAACCGCTGAGACAGGATGGCGGACGCGTGCGCCGCCATGGCATACGCCAATGGATACTCTTTTTTCAGCTCCTGCAGCATAGGGTTCTCCAGCGGGATGCCATACTTCAGGCGCACGGCCATCGGCCCGAGGTGCTGCCCCAGGCGCAGACGCAGGTCCAGATCATTGTAAAAAGCATATCCAAAAGCGTTGTCGATGGACCGGATGATCTGCTCGCTGAGCGCCTCGGTCTCCTGGCTGATCCTGTGCGGGCCGCCCCCCTGCCGGTCGTAGTTGGTCAGCTTGCCCGCAAGGTGGATCGCCAGGTTGGACACCTCCCCCTCTTCCAGGGAAAGCCCATAGTGCCGCTCCAGCTCCCGGGCCAGCGACTGGGCAATGGCAAACGGCCGCTCACCGATCTCGTCCAGGATCGTTTCACGGGAGCATTGAATACACGCGCCCATGCGGATGCGGGTCATAGATACCTGGATATGCAGCAGGAAATTGCGAAAAGACACGTCTGACATGGACGCTCCGCTTTCCGCCATCACCGTCCGTACCACCTGGGCCAGCCCGCCGTCATCGGCGCATCCGCTGCCGCGCATGGCGGCGGGGTCCGCCTTTAACACCGCGTTGACCAGGCAGACCCGCCTGGAAAACTCATCACCCACCGCGCAGACCCCGTAATTGGGCCGGCGGCAGAGTTCGATCCCGTAGGCGCGGAGCACCGCTTCCGCTTTTTGCAGGTCGCCCGCCACCACATTGCGGGAGACGTACAGCTGTTCGCTCAGATCTTCCAGTTTCAGGTAGCGCTCGCCGGTGATGAGCGCCTCGGTCAGAAAAGCCACCCGCTCGTCGTTCGTGGTGGGAAGCGTCTTCGTCTTGTTCTCTT
Organism: Candidatus Allofournierella merdigallinarum; assembly: GCA_019117205.1. Classification (GTDB taxonomy): domain Bacteria; phylum Bacillota; class Clostridia; order Oscillospirales; family Ruminococcaceae; genus Allofournierella_A; species Allofournierella_A merdigallinarum. The sequence continues at coordinate 10,463 of DXAC01000118.1, forward strand.
TTTCCTGCTGCAAAAAAAGGGAAAAGCGCTCCCGGTCGGTGATCTTCAGCTGGTACCCCAGCTTTTGTTTTCCCACCACCTGGCCGCCGTTTTTCTCCAGGACCCCACTCAGCTCCCCGATCCGGTTGCGAACGGTCTTTTCGTTCACATCCAGCATCCGGGCAAGCTGTCTGGCCGTGAGATACCGGTCTTCCCGCAGCAGATCCAACAGCATCCTGTGATTTCTTTGCATAACGCACCTGTTCCATAAAAAGCCGACTTTCCGATCCGGGTATTTGCCCGCCGGCCGCGCTGCCTCTCGGCGGAAAGACGGGCTCCCTTGCCAGCATTATAGCAAATCATCCGCAAAAGCGAAAGCGTCCGGTGAAAAAGCCGGCCCCCCGTCCTGCATGAACAGGTCTGGGGGGCCGGCGCTTTTCCCGTGCGATATCAGCGGATGGGGCACACGCCGTTCACACAGTCGGAGGAGCCGATGTCCAGCTCGCTCTCCTCGTGCTCGTAGCGGCAGAGCAGCGCCGGGTTAAAGGGGCGCATGGCCGCCTTGCGGCGCTCGTATTCCGCCTGGTCGATCTCCTCGTAGGGCAAAAGCTCGTAGAAGCTGTCGTCGTAGCTCAGGAAAGACAGGGCCACCACGTCGTCCCAGTGGTCCCAGACCCACTGCTCCACGTCCTCCCACTCGTTTTCCCGCACGTGGACGGTGATGGAGCAGTTGTGGTCCACATAGTGCTCCATGAACAGCTTGTAGTTCTCCAGCTGCTCAATGGCGGACACGTCCCCTTTCACCCGGCCGGCGGGGGCTTTCACCGGGAACTCCAGCACCTTGGTGGTGGGGTCGTTGGGGTCCTGGCCCACCTCCGGCAGCACCGGGTAGCCCAGCTCCTCGCACACCCGGCACAGCGGGTCGGTGGCGGTGATCCGCACCCGGCGGATGTAGTAGGGCGAGTGGGAGTAGTGCACCCCGCTGGACACGGTGGGCAGCAGCGACAAAGTGCCCTCCGGCTTCAGGGTGGTCACCAGCAGCGGCCGGTTGCCCCCCAGCTGGGCGGCCATCTCGTCGGCGGCCTTGCGGGCCTCCGCCCGCAAGGCGTCCAGCAGCTCGGCCTGGGCGGCGCGGTCCAGGCCGGTGGCGTTGACCATGTCCTGCCAGCCGGTGAGGGAGCAGCCCAGCAGCCGGTCGCGCTTTTGCACCTGGTCCCACCGGTACATCTCCAGCTCCCGGCAGGTCATCCGGTAGCCCGCCCGGGCGGAGAGCCGCTGGGCCTCCAGCAGGCCCGCCTTGTCCAGGGTGCCGTCCTCTTTCACAAAGGCCATCACGTTCACGGTGGTCAGGTTGCACAGGCCGTTGGCGTCCAGCAAAATTTCCCCGCAGGGGTTGCAGCCGCAGAAGTTGGGCCGCCGCTTGAGGCCCGCCTCCTCGTTGATCCAGCCCGGCTCGCCGGAATAGCGCATCTGCTGGATGTGCCAGTGGAGCTTTTCCCGGGTGGGCTTTTTGCGGTAGAAGATGGAGTTGTTGCTCATCTGCCGGTGGGCGATGGACTTGTCGATCTCCCAGTGGCCGTTCACCTGGCGGTAGAGGTTGGATTTGGCCTGGATGCAGGTCTCATCGTCCGCGTCCACCAGGCCGATCTCCGAGGTGCGCCGCACCCCGCCGGACACCACGTTCTCGCCGATGATGTTGGCGATGTCCAAAAGGTCGATGGGCTGCAGCTGGGTGCGGGCCGCGCCGCTGCGGGCGCCGGCGGCGCACACCACCTTGTGGATCTTGTCCAGCATGGTCATCATCGAGCCGGAGCCGGAGGCGGTGCCGCCAAAGGTCTTCAGCCGCTCGCCCTTGGGGCGGATGGAGTCGTAGATCACCACCAGGGTGGAGATGCCCTCGTATTCCCGGTTGGTGATGAGCTCGAAGTAGCGGGTCAGCGCCTGGGCCCAGCCCTCCTTGGAGTCGCCGATGGACAGGGTGGCGGTGTCCCGGGAGAAAGTCAGGTTGGTGTACTCCAGCCGCTCGCCGGCCGGCACCGGGTCGTAGGACTTGTGCAGGATCTTCAGGTCGGCGCGCACCGGGGGCAACTGCCGGGCGTCGGAGGCCAGCACCCGCACCCCCACGCCGCTGCCCACCATGAGCAGGTAGAACAGGTCGTGGTAGGCGGCAAAATCGTTGATCACGGTGAACGCGCAGTTGTAGTTGGCCATGGGGTACTTGTCCGCCACCGGCGTGCCGCCCACCCACAGGGTGCGGCCGGACAAAAACTGCCGCAGATGGTAGATGTTGTCATAGAGCTTCTCCGCCTCCTCCCGGGGGGTGGAGGCCAGGGAGGCGTTGTACTCCACCGCCCGGCGCACCGTCTCCCACCAGAATTCCCGCCGGCCCTGGTGGGGCAGATACCGGGAATAGGTGCGGGTGTACACAAAGGCGCCCAGCTGCTCCATGGGGTTGGGGGCGTGCTTGTAGGGGCTCAAGAACTCCCGGGTGAGGATGCCCTCTTTCCAGTCGCCGCTGGCCCGCTCTTTCTCCTTTTGCACCCGGTAGAGGATGTAGGCCTTGGCGGTGCGGTAGTACTGCTTTTCAAACAGCGTCTCCTCCACCGCGTCCTGGATGCGCTCGATGTCCACGATCTCCTGGCCGGTCTTTTCCAGGCGCTCCTCTACCGCGGCGGTGATATCGTCCACGGCCTCCGGCTCGTGCTCGCCGGCGGCGGCCGCCGCCAGGGTCACCGCCCGGCGGATGAATTCAGCGTCAAAAGCCACCACTTTGCCGCTGCGCTTGCGTACATACATTGTGATTCCCTCCCAAAGTTCATTGCGGTACACCATATATAGTAGTCTTACCGAATTGTAAAGTCAATATCTTGTTTTAAATTCTTCCGTTCTTTTTTGCACTTGCGGATTTGACGGAACGCCCCGGCGGCGGTATACTTTTTAAAGAGGCGGTGGAAAGGAGGCTTATGCCGGTGGATATGAAAGAGAGCATCGCCCAGGCGGCCAAGCGTCTGGCAGCCCAAAAGCGGGCAAAAAAGCTCACGGTGAAAGAGCTGGTGGAGGAGTGCGGCATCACCCGGCAGGCCTTTTACTACCATTTTGAGGACATCCCCGACCTGTTCCGCTGGATCCTGGAGCGGGACCTGGCCCGAACGGCGCAGGAGGCCCGCGCGCTGGAGGGCGACGAGGCCCGGCTGCGGTATCTGTTCGTGCTGGCCATCAACGCCCTGCCCTATGTGAAGCGCGGCATGGCCAGCGGCTACCGGGACGAGCTGGAGCGCATCCTGAGCCAGCATCTGCTCCAGCTGTTCCGGCAGATGTGCGACGAGGAGGGGCTGTATCCCCGCTGCACCCGGGCCGAGACGGACCTGATCCTGCGCTACCACTGCCAGGCCATTCTGGGGCTGCTGCGGAACTGGACCGAGGCCGACACCAAAAACCTGGACCAGATCGTCCACACCATCTGCCGGCTGATGGCCGGGGACATCTCCCCCCGCGAGGGGTGACCGGTGCTGTTTGACAAAACCGCCGGCGTGTAAAGTTTCTTTACACGCCGGCGGTTTTGTCTATACACCTGCGGCCTTTTGCTCATTGTGCGGCGGGGGGCCGCCTTTTACAATGGGAGACAAAGGAGGCGGGAAGATGTCACATGATAGCCTCGCAGTGAAGCTCTGCCAGCTGGACGACCGGCTGGAGCGGCTGTGCAGCCGCATCCGCGTGAGCGGCGCGGCCGACCATCCCCGGCTGCAGCAGGAGATCGCCGCGCTCACCCGGGAGTGGGAGCTGGACGACGCCGCGCTGCAAAACAGCCTGCATCGCTCCAAGGCGGCGGTGGCGGGGGTGCTTGCCAAAAGCTACGAGCAGGTGGAGGCCGCCCTGGGCGCCGCCGCCGACCGGCTGGCGGCGCTGGAGGCCCAGCGCCCGGACGCCCGCGCGGTGGTGGAGGACAAGATGCTGCTGGCCGAATACGCGCTGGACCTGGCCCAACAGGCCGCCGGGCAGGCGCTGCTGGTGGCCCTGCGGGCCATGGACGCCGAACTGCTGCTGGAAAAGGAGGAGAACACAGAACAATGAAAGAAGTGCGATCGCCCAAAAAACCGCTGATCTACTACTACGCCATCGTGCTGGGCGCGATGCTGCTGTTCAACATGATCGTCACCCCGCTGCTGGCCCAGAGCCAGATCGTGGAGGTGGACTACGGCACCTTTGTGGAGATGGCCGAGGCCGGCCAGCTGGGCTACACCATGCAGGTGGAGACCGGCGACAAATACCTGATGACCAAGGAGGAGATCGAGAACAAGATCGCCACTTTCACCGGCGGCCGGGCCGCCGAGGAGGTGGTCTTCGGCTCCATCACCACCGGCGCGTCCAACGACATCGAGCAGGCCACCCGCCTGGCCCGGGCCATGATCGCCCGCTACGGCATGAGCGAGGAGTTCGACATGGTGGCGCTGGAAACGGTGCAGAACCAGTACCTGGGCGGCGACGCCTCCCTGGCCTGCGCGCCCGAGACCCAAAAGGAGATCGACCGCAAGGTGGTGGAGCTGGTGCGCGCCCAGCATCAGAAAGCCGTGCAGATCCTGCAGGACAACCGGGCCAAGCTGGACCAGCTCGCCCAGTACCTCTATGAGAAAGAGACCATCACCGGCGAGGAGTTCATGGCCATTCTGGAAAGGGGGCAGGCGCAATGAGAGACCGTTCCGGCTTCGGCTGGCTCGAACTGATCGTGGGCATACTGCTGCTGGCGCTGGGGGTGCTGGTGTTCGCCGTGCCCGACATCATCCTCACCGGCATGGTGTACGCCTTTGGCGCGGCCGCCATCGTCATGGGCACGGCCGACATCCTGCTGTTCATCCGGGTGGAGCGGTACACCGGCTTCGGGCCCATCCTCTCCCTTGTCACCGGCATCGTCAGCGTGCTCAGCGGCGTGTCGCTGCTCATCTACCCCCGCCTGGGGGCCACCCTGCTCACCCTGCTCTTCCCGGTGTGGTTCATCGCCCACTGCATCTCCCGGCTGATGCAGCTGCATCACATCCGGCTGGTGGCCGGCGAGGGGATGTACGTCTTCACGCTGGTGGTGAACATCGTGGGCATGGTGCTGGGCTTCCTGATGCTCTTCAGCCCGCTGTTCACCCTGTCCGCCATCCGGTGCTTCGCCGGCTGCTACCTGCTGCTGCTGGGCATTGACAGCCTGCTGGTGGCGTTCAGCCGGGTGGGAATGCGCCGATGAGCGCCCCGGCGTCGGGCGCCGGGCCGCTCTGCCTGCTCACCGCGGCCGACCGCAACTATCTGCCTCAGCTGCAGGTGCTGCTCACCTCCCTGTGGGTGAACGAGCCCGGCGGGCCGGTGTCGGTGTACCTGCTGCACAGCGGCGTGCCGGAAGAGGCGCTGGAGGGCGTGGGGCGCCAGTGCCGGGCCTGCGGCTTCGACTTTTTCCCGGTGCGGGTGGAGGAAACGCTGTTCGCCGGCGCGCCGGTGACCCGCCAGTACCCGAAAGAGATGTACTACCGCCTGCTGGCGGGGCAGCTGCTGCCGGCGCAGCTGGAGCGGGTGCTCTACCTGGACCCGGACACGCTGATCATCAACCCCATCCGCCCCCTGTGGGAAACAGACCTGCGGGGGAACCTGTTCGCCGCCGCCGCCCACACCGGCAAGACCGAGCTTGCCAACAGCGTCAATCAGCTGCGGCTGGGCACCCAAAGCGACTACTACAACTCGGGGGTGCTGCTGATGGACCTGGCCGCCGCCCGGCGGGAGATCCTCCCCGAGGCGCTGTTCGACTATGTGCAGCGCCACCGGGTGGAGCTGGTCCTGCCGGACCAGGACCTGCTCAACGCCCTTTTCAGCGGGCGGATCCTGCCGCTGGAGGACGTGCTGTGGAACTACGACGCCCGCAATTACAGCAACTACCTGCTTCGCAGCGGCGGCGCCTGTACCCTGCCCTGGGTGATGGAGCACACCTCCATCCTGCATTTCTGCGGCAGGGCCAAGCCCTGGAAGCCCAACTACTTCTACCGGTTCGGCGGGCTCTACCGCCACTATCTTCAGATCGCCCGCCGCAACTGGCAGGTCGCCCTGTGAGCGGGGCGCGGGAACGCCTCCTGCCCCGCCCCGGCCGCCGAAAGGGCCCGGATCGCTTCGATCCGGGCCCTTTCGGCTTTTTTTGCGCCGCCGGCCTTTTTAAGAATTCTGTAAGAAAAAGGGCGGCCGCGTCGTAAGAATTGCAGGATATACTGGCAGACAGTTGGCAAGGTCGTTTTCATCGCGTACAATAAAAGCGACCGACAAGAAAAAAGGGGGGCTTTGGCATGGAGCCGCTGTGCATCCTTGTGGCGGACGACGATGGGGACATCGTCAAGGCCGTGCGGCTGTGTCTGGAAAAGGAGGGCTTTGCCGTGTACGGCGCGGCAAACGGCCTGGAGGCGCTGGACATCCTGGAAAGAGAGCCGGTGCATCTCATCCTGATGGACGTGATGATGCCCCGGCTGGACGGTTTTTCCGCCATCATGCGGATACGGCAAAAGCGCAACCTGCCCATTCTGGTGATGAGCGCCAAGGCCGAGGACTCGGACAAGGTGCTGGGGCTCTCCATCGGGGCGGACGACTACATCACCAAGCCGTTCAGCGCCGCGGAGCTGGTGGCCCGGGTGAAGAGCCACCTGCGCCGGTATCTGGAGCTGGGCGGCGCGGGGGCCGGGGGCTCGGTGTGCCGGGTGGGACGGCTGGAGTATGACTTCGACGCTCACGCCCTTTTGGCGGACGGCGCGCCGGTGAAACTCACCCCCACCGAGACGCGCATCATGGAGCTGTTCATGAAGCATCCCGGGCGCATCTTCTCCGCCGAGGAGATCTACGCCCGCGCCTGGGACGAGCCGGCGGTGTACGCCCCGGAGAACACCGTGATGGTCCACATCCGGCGCATCCGGGAGAAGATCGAACTGGATCCAAAAGAGCCAGAATATTTAAAGGTGGTGTGGGGTCTTGGGTACCGACTGGAAAAAAAGTAAGCTGGCCGCCCGTATCCTCTGCGGCTGGCTGGGGGCGATAAGCCTGCTCGCGGCGTTGTTCTGCCTGGCGTCCAACGGGCCGGACATGCTGGGCGGCAGCGCCGCCGGCATGGTGGACCTGCTGGCCGGGCAGCTCAGCGGCTCTGTGCTCTACCAGCGGCAGATGGCCGACCTGTTCTACAACGGCGCGCTGCTGGCCGCCGGCGGCGCCGACCGCACCGGCGCGCCGCTGACCGCCGGCCAGAACGACCAGCTGCGCGCCCAGGCCGAGCAGGCCCTGGCCACCAGCGACGACGCCCTGACCACCGGCGAGGTGCTCTACGCCGTGGTGCCCGGCGAGTCGATGGGCGGCTATGTCCGCACCAACAGCGCTTTCGACCTGTGGGACGAGGGCCGGGTGGCGGTGCCCCTGGGCTACTCGGTGGCGCTGGCCGCCACCAGCGGCCAGGTGTGGGGCAACCGGGCGCTGGTGGCCGCCTACAAAAAACTGGCGGACAGCCAGGCGGTGCTGCCCAGCGCCGACGGGCTGGAGGCTGCCGTGGTGGTGCTGGCGATCCGGGATTCCGCCGACCTGTGGCGTCCGGGTTTTCTGGCCGAGGCGCTGTGGCAGGTGCAGCTGTTCCGCCCCCGCCTGACGCTGTATCTCGCAAGCTGGGCGGTGGCCGCGCTCTGTGGCCTGGTCTGCCTCTTCTGGCACCGGCGGGCAAAGCCCGCCCGCGCCTGGGCCGCGTCCCTCACCGGCCGGGTGTGGCTGGAGGGCAAGGCGCTGGCCTGGCTGGCGTTTGTGTTCTGCCTTGGGATCTGGCGCAGGATGTATTTCCCCGGCCCCCTGTGGTCGGTGCTGCCGGTGCTGGTCTGGCCGCTTTTGTGGCTGACGGCGGTGGACCTGTGCCGCAACGGGGCGGACGTTTTCCGCAACAGCCTGCTGGCGCGGCTGGCGCGGCTCGTGGGGGGCGCCTGGCGCGCCCAGCCCTGGCAGCGCCGGGTCGCCGGGCCGGCGCTGCTCTGCTGGCTGGTGCCGGTGGGAATGGTGCCGGCGCTGTGGCTGATGTTTTTCGTCTGCTACTGGGCGGCCCCGAGCCTGGCGGTCTTTGCCCTGGTGGCGGGCCATCTGGCGGCGCTGGCCATCCTGCTGACGGGCCTTGTGCTTCAGCTGCGCTTTTGCCGGGACGCCGGCCGCCTGGCGGACGGGCTGCACCGGCTGCGGACCGGCCAGGACACCGGCACGCCGGTGGGGCCCGGCTCCCCCCTGGCCCAGGCGGCGGCGGACCTGAACGCCCTGCAGGAGGGCATCGACGCGGCGGTGGCCCAGCAGCGCCGGGCGGACCGGATGAAGATGGAGCTGCTCACCAACGTCTCCCACGACCTGAAGACCCCCCTGACCAGCATCATCACCTATGCCGACCTGCTCTGTGACGAGCCTTTGGAGGGCGCGGCCGCCGACTACGCCAGGGTGATCCAGCGCAAGGCGGACCGGCTGAAGCACATGGTCCAGGACGTGTTCGACCTGTCCAAGGCGGCCAGCGGCGAGCTGCCCCTGGCCCCCGAGGCCATCGACCTGGCAAAGCTCATCCGCCAAACGCTGGCGGACATGGACGAGGCCATCGCCGCCAGCGCCCTCACCTTCCGCACCAGCCTGCCGGAGGAGGCCTGGGTCACCGCCGACGGCGAGCGGATGTACCGGGTGTTCCAGAACCTGTTCTCCAACGCCCTTAAGTACTCGCTGCCAGGCAGCCGGGTGTATGTGGAGCTGGCCGCCCGGGAGGGCCGGGCGGTGGCCCGGGTGAAGAACGTGGCCAACTATGAGATGGAGTTCGACCCCGGCGAGATCACCGAGCGCTTCGTGCGGGGGGACCCCTCCCGCACCGGCGAGGGCAGCGGGCTGGGCCTTTCCATCGCCAAGAGCTTCACCGAGGCCTGCGGCGGCGAGCTGTCCGTGCGGGTGGACGCGGACCTGTTCTGCGTCCAGGTGTCGCTGCCTCTGGGGGAAAAGCCCGCCGAGGTCCCCCCGCCGGAGGAGGCCGCCCCGGCGGACCCGGGCGCCGGGTCCGGGGCCGCCCCGGCACAGGCCCGGGCGTAAAAAACTGCCCTTTGGGCGGATACCAACAACACCACGGGGGCACGGGCCGCGCATCTCGCCCGTGCCCCGCCTATTGAAAGGGGAGTTTTTCCATGTCCGTTTTCGATCGTGTCACCCTTTTGCCGCCCCGGGGAGAGGAGCTGATGCTGCTGGGGCGCAGCCGGGGCTTTTTCGGCGAAAAGAACCTGCTGCGGCTGGTGACCCTGGTCACCCTGCTGCTGCAGACCATCAGCTTTATCACCACTCTGCAGGGGGCCACCGTGTTCCTGGGGGGCATTTTCGTGCTGGCTCCCCTCTTCTTCGCGCTGGCGGTGCAGGCCACCGCCTGGTTTTTGGCGGGCAGCCTGCGGGTGCGGGTGGCGCCGCTTCGCTGTGTGGCGCTGGCCCTGGCGCTGTGCTGCTCCACCTATTACTCCTACGTGGGCATCTACAACACCGTGGACCCGCCCGCCGTCTACCTGGCGGCGGAGTACGCCCAGGTGCAGAGCACCCTGGCGGAGACCTACACCGGCTACGCCTCCGGGGCCTTTCGCACCGCCCGCACCCAGGTAAACGAGCTGGTGGACGGCCTGGCCGCCCGCTGGGCCCTGCTGGGCGGCGAGAGCGCCCGGCTGGACGCCTGCGCCGAAGAGCTGGAGCAGGTCAGCGCCGACTACGCCGGCGGCCTGCGGGCCCCCAGCCGGAGCAGCTACGCAAACTACGAGGACTACGTGGCCGCCTACAACGCCTACCTTGCCAGCGTCACCGTGAACGCCCCCGCCGAGGAGCAGGCCGCCCGGGCGGACATCCTGGCCCGCTACGGCTTTGTGGACGAGGCGGCCCTGGCCGCCGCCCGGGCAGAGAACGCCGCCGCCCGCACCGCCTTTGAGGCGGCGGCCGCCGAGCTCACCGACACGGGCGAGGGGGTGGACGCCCGGCTGGAGGCGGCCCGCAGCCAGCTGCTGGACGCCCTTTCCGCCGCCGAGCTCACCGGCACGCTGGACGAGACCGCCCGCGCCGGGCTGGAGCGGCTGGCCCAGTTCGCCGCCGGCCAGACGGACAGCACCCTGTCCGCCGACGCGCTGCTCGGCAGCCTGGACGCCGCCCTGGCGGGGGTGGGGCAGCCGCTGATGGCGGACTTCGACACCTTGGCCGCCCGGCTGGAGGGGGGCCAGGTGACCCGGGCCAACGCCCAGCAGATGAAGACCCTGCTGGCCGGCGAGATCCTCAACGCGGTGCTTCGCATCAACGAGCTGGCGCCGGAGAGCGCCCGCCTGTCGGCCCAGGACCCGGCGCTGCAGATCACCGACCTGCACCTGAAGCCGCTGCTGGCCCTGGCCTCCCCCACCCAGCGGGGCATGGCCCTGTTCTGCCTGTTCCTGGCGGCGCTGATGGACGGCCTGACGCTGGTGTTCAGCATCGCCTGCCGGCGGCGGCCCACCCTGCTGGGCGCCCGGCGGCCCCGGCGGCTGCTGGCGGACAACGGCGGGGTGCTGGCGAGCCAGCTGTGCGCCTGCCTGCCCGCCGGGCGGGACCCCATGGACGAGCTGGAGCTGTTCATGAGCCGCTTTCGCGCCAGCGCCGACACCCTGGCCCAGGGCTTCAGCCTGGCCGCGTCCCGCGCCGACCTGGCCCCCTACGAGCGGCTGTGCGCCCTGCTCTGCCAGGCGGGCCTCGCGGCCATCCGCCCGGCCAAAGAAAGCGAAGCGGCCGGGGAGACGGTGCTGCTGCGCTCGGATTTCCTGCTCTACGCAAACGAACTGCTCACCGCCCGCCGCCGGGAGCAGCTCACCAGCGCCCTGGACGCCGAGGCTGCCGCCGCCCGGCAGGCCCGGGCCGCCGGCCAGCCGGCCTGAACACACAGCAGCCCCCGGCGGGCGCTTTCGCGCCCGCCGGGGGCTGTTTTTTGTCCGGCAGGGCCCTGTCAGGCAGACGGCTCCGCCACAGGGTCGATCTCCGGCTCCCACACCAGGGGAAAAGCCCGCAGGGCCGCGCCCTGGCGGGCGGCCTCGGTCAGCGCCACCGCCCGCACCCGGCCGCCGTCGTAGGTCTTGTAGTAATAGGTGCCGGTGCGGCCGTCGGCGCAGCAGACATAGCGGGTCTCGTCCAGCTTTCCCGCCGGCGTGACCACCGTGCCCCGCACCATGGAGACGCCGTCCAGGATGTGGAAAAACTGCATCACGTCCCGCTGGCGCTGGCCGGGAAAGGCGGCGTGGGTCTTCAAAAAGGCCGCCCGCACATAGCGGGAGGCGGAAGAGGCGTCCCCCGGCAGGCCCAGCGCGCCCATGCCCTGGGCGTAGGGGGCCAGGGGCAGGCCGGGGGCGAACGTGTTCGCCGGCTGGCGGGGGGAAAGGGCCATGAAATCCCGCAGCCGCGTCTGCTGGTAGTCGAACGGCGGCTCGTTGGTGAGCACCCCCACCGGGTCGTCGTACAGCCGCAGGCCCTGGCCGGTGGGCTCGGCCACCAGCGCGCCGGAGGCGTCCGCCAGATGCCAGTGCAGCGGGGCCAGCGGCCAGCCGGGCGCAAAGGGGATGGCCGTCAGCCGCAGCCCCTCCAGCAGCCGGCGGGCCTCCGCCAGGCAGCCGCAGCTGCCCAGCACCAGCGGGATGAGCTCGTAGGGGGCCACGCTGTGCCGGCCGTTGTCGTCGTCGGGGAAGTAGCAGGCGCTGGCGGGGAAGTTGAGCCCCGCCATGTACAGCCCCTTTTCGTTCACCGCCTCGGCGTACAGGGGCACGCCGTCGGCCAGGGCCGCCATGCCGATCAGGGCGTGGTGGCGCACCAGCGGCAGCCGGTGGTGAAAGCGGAACGGGTACTCCCGGGGGGCGATGACCACCTGCTCCCCAAAGGGAGACTCCAGATCCAGGCTGCGCCCGAACAGGGCCTGGTCAGAACACGAAACGCTGGTACACATACTCCATCCTCCCTTTGCGCCGCGGCGCTGTTTCTGCTTTCAGTATACCATCCCCACCGGGCGGCGCAACGTTTTTTTGCCCGCCGCCGCGAAAAGCGCCCCCCGCGGCGCGGGGGGCGCTTGCCTTTTGCAGGGTCAGCCGAAATAGTGTTCCGGGTCCACCCGGTTGCCGCCCTTGAGCACCTCCAGGTGCAGGTGCGGCCCGGCGGCGGTCTCGGCCATCACCTCGCCGATCTTGCCCAGGGTCTGGCCGACGCCCACCGCGTCTCCCACCGCCACCTGCAGGCTGGCGGCATCCAGCCCGGCGTAACGCCAGGTCAGCTCCCCGGCCTCCACCTCCACGATCTGGCCCCACATGCCGTCCTCGTAGATGTTGCACACGGTGCCCGCCACGGCGCTTTTCACGGTGGCGTCCGCCGCGCAGGCGATGTCCACCCCGTTGTGGGTGCGCCAGTCTTTCAATGTCTCGTTGTACACCAGCTCATCGCCGGAATACGCCTGCGAGATCTGCCCCTCTACCGGCCGCGCAAAGGAGGGCGCGGGCGCATCGACAGCCTCGCCAGAGTCGGAGGCCTGTGCGGGCGCTTCGCCAGAGCCAGACGCCGAGGACGACGGCTGTGAGGGCCGCGCCGAGGGCTCGGGCACGTCGTTCACTTTCTGTTCCACCTGTACGTCGGGCAAGTCCCATTGCTGTGTCCCCTCCTGTTCGATGCCGCTGGCCGCGTCGGGCCCGAACCGCTCCATCACGCCCCGGATGGCCCAAAAGCTGCTGGCCGCAGCCGCCAGGATGCACAGGGCCAGGGCCAGGTAAAAGCCCCTGCCTTTGAAAAACGAGATGATCCTGTTCATGCTATCGCTCCTTGCTTTTTTCCTGCCGCCCCCCGCGCCCCAGAGCCAGCGGCGGGATATCGGTCTGCCCTTAGTTTGCGGCGCGGGCGGGGCATTTATTCACGGGGGACTTGCGGAGCCGGCCGGTTTAAGGTAAAATTATCTTCTCAGGAAGATCTTTTCGCAGGGGGGGGCGGCAGCTTGGACAAAGGCTATGTGGCGGGCGTGGGCGGAGCCAATGTGGACGTTCACGGCCAGAGCTTCGCACCGCTGATCATGCGGGACTCCAACCCCGGCCGGCTGCACCTGTCGGTGGGGGGCGTCACCCGCAACATCCTGGACAACCTCACCCGGCTGGGCCAGCGGTGCGAGCTGGTGAGCGTGGTGGGCGACGACGCCTTTGGCGGGATGCTCCAGGCCTCCTGCCGGGCGCTGGGCATCGGCTGTTCCCGGCTGGCGGTGCGCCCCGGGCACCCCTCCTCCAGCTACATCTCCATCATGGACTCGGCGGGAGATATGCTGGTGGCTATGAGCGACATGAGCGTGCTGGACAGCATCGACCCGGCCTTTATCGACGGGCAGCTGGAGTTCCTCAACGGCGCCCGGGCGGTGGTGTGCGACGGCAACCTGCCCGCCCCGGCGCTGGAGCATCTGGCCCGCCGCTGCACCGCGCCCCTGTACATCGACCCGGTGAGCACCACCTGGGCGAAAAAGCTGCTGCCGGTGCTGGGCCGGTTCGACACCATCAAGCCCAACCGGCTGGAGATGGAGGTGCTGGCGGGCATGGCCATCGCCACCGAGGCGGACCTGGAAACGGCCTGCCGCCGGGTGCTGGCCACCGGGGTGCGGCGGGTGTTCGTCAGCCTGGGGGCCCAGGGCATCTACTACATGGGCCCGGAGAGCGCCGTCCACCGGCGCAGCCGCCCCTTTGACAGGCTGGTGAACGCCACCGGCGCGGGGGACGCCACCCTGGCGGGCATCCTGTACGCCAGCCTGGCGGGCAAAAATGAAGACGAGGTGCTGGACTTCGCCCTGGGCGCGGGCCTTGTGGCCATCGGCGGGGCGGACACCATCAACCCGGAAATGAGCAAGCAAGCCGTGATCGCCATGATAAAGGAGTATGTACAATGAACCTGAAGAACTATCTAGACATCGCACCCGAAGTAAAGGCCGCCGTGGAGGCGGGCAAGCCCGTTGTTGCGCTGGAGAGCACCATCCTTTCCCACGGTATGCCCTATCCCCAGAACCTGGGCTTCGCCGCCGAGGTGGAGCGCATCATCCGCGCCGAGGGGGCCATCCCCGCCACCATGGCCATCATCGACGGCCGGATGAAAGTGGGGCTTTCCGGCGGAGAGCTGGAGCTGATGTGCAAGGGGGAGAACGTGGCCAAGGTGAGCCGCCGCGACCTGCCCATCCTGCTGGCCACCGGCGGCACCGGCGCCACCACCGTGGCCTCCACCATGATCCTGGCCAGCTTGGCCGGCATCCCCGTGTTCGCCACCGGCGGCATCGGCGGGGTACACCGGGGCGCCGAGACCACCATGGACATCAGTGCCGATCTGCAGGAGCTGGCCCACACCCCGGTGGCGGTGGTCTGCGCGGGGGCCAAGATGATCCTGGACATCGGCCTGACGCTGGAGTATCTGGAGACCATGGGCGTGCCGGTGGTGGGCTACAACACCGACCAGTTCCCCGCTTTCTACTGCCGCAAGAGCGGCTTTGGGGTGGACTACACCGCCAAGAGCCCCGCCGAGGTGGCAAAGATCGCCCGCACCAAGTGGGACTTAGGCCTTGCCGGCGGTATGCTCATCGGCAACCCGGTGCCCGAGGAGTACGCCCTGGACTTCGACGAGATGAGCGCCGTGATCGACAGGGCGCTGGCCGCCGCCAAAGAGGACGGCGTGCGGGGCAAGAACATCACCCCCTACCTGCTGGCCCACATCGTGGAGTACACCGGCGGCAGGAGCCTTGCCACCAACATCCAGCTGGCCTGCAACAACGCCCGGCTGGCGGCTCAGGTGGCCGTGGAGCTGGCGAAGCTGTGAGCGTCGGCTTTCCTGTGCGCCGCCCCCTGTTTCAAGATCGCTGAAAACGCGGCCCCCCAAAAAAAGCGGGCCGCACGGCAGGGCCGGGCCTCTCCCTTTGGGAAAGGCCCGGCCTTTTATCTGCGGCCTGTTCTTCGCCAGCGCCGGCAGCGCGGGAAAAGCACGACTTCTTTCGTCATTCCGCCGGAAAGCCCGCCTGTTTTTGGCAGGCCTTTTGCCATTTCGCCCGTTTTGGCCTTTGTTCCCCGCCATTTTTTCTGCGGAATTGACAGTTGAAACCCGCTGTATCTTTGGGTATTATAGTGTAAGGTGTGCCGGGGCGCGGGCAGCCCTGCACAATTCACTGTGGTGGGGGTATCGATCATGAAAAAAGCAAAAACGTCTCATTCCCTCGCAGCAAAAATGGGTCTCGCGCTTCTGTTCGGATGCGTCGCAGGCCTTTTTTTTATGTGGCTGCGGGAATCGCTGAACGCCGCCGGCAACGGGGCGATGTGGAACACCATCAACAACATCCTGTTCCAGGACATCACCGCGGAGGGAGCCTCCGGCGCCATCGGCCTGTTCTACATCATCGGCCAGATGTTCATCCGGGCGCTGCAGCTGGTCATCGTGCCCATGGTGTTCACCTCCATCGCGCTGGCCATCGGCACCATTTCGGACACCCGCACCCTGGGGCGCATCTCTTTCAAGACCCTGTGCTGGTTCCTGCTCTGCTCTTTCTTCGCGCTGGCGCTGGCCGCCGCCGTGGGGCTGTGGCTGTTTGAGGCCGGGCTGTTCACCACCTCCGTCGGCTCGCTGCAGGCCAGCGCCGGCGCCTCCGGCGCGAACCCCCTGAACGTGATCCTGAACATCGTACCCTCCAACATCGCCACCGCATTCAGCAACAACACCGCCGTGCTGGCCGTGGTGTTCATCGCCGTGGCGGTGGGCCTTTGCATCACCGCCCTGGGCGAGGACCGCTGCATGACGCTGACCAAGCTGTTCATCGAGGTGAACAACGTCTGTGTGGTGTTTTTGAACTTTGTGGTCACCAAGGTGGGCCCGCTGGCCATCTTTGTGCTGCTGACCCGCACCTTTGCCACCTACGGCATCGAGTACCTGCGCCCGGCGGCCATTTACATGCTCACCACCGTGGTGCTGCTGCTGGTGTATCTGGTGTTCGGCTACGCGCTGATCGTCCGGCTGGGCACCAGGCTGGACCCCATCCCCTTTGTCAAAAAGATCGCCAAGGTGGCGCTGTTCGGCTTCTCCACCTCATCCAGCGCCGCGGCCCTGCCGCTGAACATGGAGACCACCTCCCGGGAGCTGGGGGTGGACGAGTCGGTGGCCTCCTTTGTGCTGCCCCTGGGCATGACCGTGAACATGAACGGCACCGCCATCATGCAGGTGGTGGCCACCCTGTTCGTGGCGGGTTGCGGCGGATATGACGTCACGCCGCTTTCGCTGCTGGTCATCATGGTGCTGGCGCTTATCGCTTCGGCGGGCACCCCCGCCGCCCCCGGCGCGGGCGCGATCATCCTGTTTACCATCCTGTCCGGCGTGGGCATGACCAACGACAGCGCCCTGATGGCATACAGCCTGATCCTGGCCATCAACCGCCCCATCGAGATGCTCTGCACCGCCCTGAATGTGGTGGGCGACTCCTGCACCTGCCTGTATGTGGCAAAGTCGGAGGGGCTGCTGGACGAAAAGGTCTACGGCGCCAGCCTGCACGAGCTGGCCGCCCCCGCCCGGGCCGAGACCGCCTGAGGCCTGTTCACGACAAAAGAGGCTGCTGCCGGGCATCCGCTCGGCAACAGCCTCTTTTTTTAGCGCCGGCTCATTCCGCCAGCAGGTCGAACATCCGCTTGGTGGTGTCGCCGGCGACGGTGCCCCCGTCCGGGGGCGCGGGCACCGTGTTCACCTCCAGATACAGGTTCTTCTGGTCCAGCAGCGCCCGGTCGCAGAAGACGCCCAGCTGCATCGTAAGGCTCTCGCCGTCCTTGATGACATAGCAAAAGGCGTTGTGCTGGCTGTCCAGCCTGGTGTCGCCCTCTTTCGGGCGCAGGCTGAAATACCCCAGCGCGGGGAAGGCGGGCTCGCTGCCCTCTTCCAGCTTGTCCTGCCGCGCCAGGGGCGTCAGGTCGTTTGCGTCGGCGATGACCTCCTGTTCCCCGCCGTCGGGGGCGGCGTAGGTCGCTTTCAGCTCCACCAGCACGAAAGGCCGGGCCAGGATGTCCTCGCTGTCCACCGTGCAGCCGTACATATCCACCCCGGCGTCGGCGATGGAATCGTACACCCGCACATCTTCCAGCGTGTAGGTGAGCCCATCGACCCCCCGCTGGATGGCGGCCTCGGAGCCGTCCTCGTAGCGGATGGTAAAGCACTTGTAGGCCGACAGGCTCCCGCCCATGCCTTTGGTCTCCTCGGCGCCGGCGGGAGCCGGCGACGGCGACGGCGCGGCCTCGCTGCCGGAGGCGGCGCCCTGGGACAAGCTCTCCGGCGGCAGGGGGATGCTCTGGGGCTGGCTGGGCGCCGGTGTGCCGGCGCAGGCGGTGAGCGCCGCCGCCAGGGCGAACGATGCCGCCAGGGCGGCAAGTCTCATTTTCATGGTGTGTTCTCTCCTTTATCCTGTTTTGGCGGCTCGCCGCCGCAGGAAGAGTATCCCACACCCCGGGGCAACAAGTCCCCATCGAAGCGTATCAATGCTGTAAATCTTTCGCCACGTGAAAAGGCCGGCCGGGCGAACGCCCGGCCGGCCTTTTGTTTTTATCGCTGGCGGCTGCGGGC
>DXAC01000119.1 GCA_019117205.1 Candidatus Allofournierella merdigallinarum
CTTTTGGAAACGAGAAAAGGCGTAGCACTAAGCTACGCCCCCGCACAGATTGCCATATAAACTTGGAAATAAAAAATGCGGAGTATCATCAGCAGACCTTTTCAGATCCTTTAATGATACTCCGCATGGTCGGAGTGGCGGGATTTGAACCCACGGCTTCCTAGTCCCGAACCAGGCGCGCTACCGACTGCGCTACACCCCGAAAAAAACGGCAGCAGCAATGCCGCGCTGCTGCCGTTCTGGTTGGAGAAGAAGGATTCGAACCCTCACAAACAGAGTCAGAGTCTGTCGTGCTACCCTTACACAATTCTCCAATATCCGCGCACCACAAGGCGTTCTTGCGAGTGCTTTATTATTATAGCGAAGCGCCGGGCGTTTGTCAACACCTCATTTTAAAAAAATTCCCCATTGTTTTTGCCCGCGACCCATTGACAAACAGCCGCCGGCGGGGCTACTCTTAAATTACAAAACAGCGCGAAAAAAACCGCGCCGGGCAGCCCTTTTCCGGGGCTCCCCGGCCGGGAAAAAGGGGACAAACAATATGAAACGACGTGTTGGCATCCTCACCGCCGGCGGCGACTGCCCGGGCCTCAACGCCACCATCCGGGGCGTGGCAAAGGCGCTGTACCAGCGCTTTGACGACGATGTGGAGATCATCGGCATCCTGAACGGCTACCAGGGCCTCATCGACGGCGACTGGCGGGTGATGAAGCCCCGGGAGTTCTCCGGCATCCTCACCGTGGGCGGCACCATCCTGGGCACCAAGCGCACCCCCTTTAAACTCATGCGGGTGGTGGGGGACGACCAGGTGGACAAGGTCGAGGCCATGAAGAAGAACTACAAGGAGATGAAGCTGGACTGCCTGCTCTGCCTGGGCGGCAACGGCACCCACAAGACCGCCAACCTGCTGGCCCAGGAGGGCCTGAACACCATCGGCCTGCCCAAGACCATCGACAACGACATCTACGGCACCGACGTCACGTTCGGCTTCCACACCGCCGTGGACATCGCCACCGAGGTCATCGACCGCATCCACACCACCGCCGGCAGCCACAGCCGCTGCATGGTGGTGGAGGTCATGGGCAACAAGGCCGGCTGGCTGACCCTGTATTCCGGCATCGCCGGCGGGGCGGACATCATCCTGATCCCCGAGATGCCCTACACCATCGACAACGTCTGCGCCGCGGTGGAAAAGCGCGCCAGCGAGGGCAAGGCGTTCTCCATCGTCGCGGTGGCCGAGGGCGTTTTCGACGCCGAGGAGGCCCGCATGAAGAAAAAGGAGCGGGCCGCGAAACGGGCTGAGGCCGGCGAGACCACCGCCACCAACCGCATCGCCCACCAGATCGAGAAGATGACCGGCTGCGAGACCCGGGTCTGCGTGCCCGGCCACATGCAGCGGGGCGGCAGCCCCTCCGCCTACGACCGGGTGCTCGCCACCCGCTTCGGCTCCTACGCCGCCAAACTGGTGGCCCACGAGCACTACGGCGTCACGGTGGCCATGGTGAACGGCCACGTCACCGAGAACCCCCTGGAGGAGATCGCCGGCAAGAGCCGCCTGGTGCCGGAGGGCCACGGTATGCTGGAGGTTGCCCGCAGCATGGGCGTCTGCCTGGGCTGAACCGCTTGCGCTTGACAACGCCCTGCCGCCGTTTTATAATGTAAAAACATAAATGCGCCGAGGAAGAGGGCGCGCCGCACATCCTTTTTTGCAGAGAGCCGGGTCAGGGGCTGCAAGCCCGGCAAAAGGCGCGGCGGGCTGTCGCTTCTGAGCAGACGCGGCGAAACACCAGTAGCCGCGCCCGGTCTGCCCCCGTTACCGGGCTCTCGAGTGGCCGTGCCGTTTTGGCGCGGCAATTTGGGTGGTACCGCGGTTTTGTATCCTTACAGGCCGTCCCAAGTGTGTACGCACATGGGGCGGCTTTTTTGCACGCCCCGCCAGAACTCGCAGGAGGGAAGAACATGAAAGAACTGGAAAAACTCTACGATCCCGCCCGGGTGGAGGACGACGTCTATGCTTTCTGGCTGAACGGCGGCTACTTCCACACCAAGGCCGACCCGGACAAAAAGCCCTACACCATTGTGATGCCTCCGCCCAACGTCACCGGCCAGCTGCACATGGGCCACGCCATGGATGAGACCTGGCAGGACATCCTCATCCGCTTCAAGCGGATGCAGGGCTACGCCGCCCTGTGGGTGCCCGGCACCGACCACGCCTCCATTGCCACCGAGGCCAAGGTGGTGGCCAAGATGAAAGAGGAGGGCCTCACCAAGGAGATGCTGGGCCGCGACGGCTTCCTTGAGCGGGCCTGGGCCTGGAAAAACCAGTACGGCGACCGCATCGTCAGCCAGCTGAAAAAGCTGGGCTGCTCCTGCGACTGGCAGCGGGAGCGCTTCACCATGGACGAGGGCTGCTCCAAGGCCGTGCTGAAAGTGTTCCAGTACCTCTATGACAAGGACCTGATCTATCGCGGCGAGCGCATCATCAACTGGTGCCCCCACTGCAAGACCAGCATCTCCGACGCGGAGGTGGAGTACCAGGACCAGGACAGCTTCTTCTGGCATCTGAAATACCCTATCGTGGGCACCGATGAGTACCTCGTGCTGGCCACCACCCGCCCCGAGACCATGCTGGGCGACACCGCCGTGGCCGTCCATCCCGACGACGAGCGCTATCAGCACCTCCACGGCAAAAAGGTGCTGCTGCCGCTGGTGAACAAGGAGATCCCCATCGTCACCGACGAGTATGTGGACATGGAGTTCGGCACCGGCGTGGTGAAGATCACCCCCGCCCACGACCCCAACGACTTCGAGGTGGGCCAGCGCCACGGCCTGCCCATCGTGAAGTGCCTGGACGAGACTGCCCACATGACCGACGACTGCGGCAAGTACGCCGGCATGGACCGCTACGAGGCCCGCAAGGCCATCGTGGCCGACCTGGAGGCGGGCGGTTACCTGGAAAAGATCGAGCCTCACCCCCACAACGTGGGCACCTGCTACCGCTGCGGCACCACCATCGAGCCGATGGTGTCCAAGCAGTGGTTCGTGCGCATGGAGCCGCTGGCGAAACCCGCCATCGACGCGGTGCGCGGCGGCAGCATCAAGTTCGTGCCCGAGCGCTTTGACAAGAACTACTATCACTGGATGGAGAACACCCGGGACTGGTGTATCAGCCGCCAGCTGTGGTGGGGCCACCGCATCCCGGCCTACTACTGCGATGCCTGCGGCAAGGTGCACGTCAGCGCCGAGCCCCTCACCACCTGCCCCGACTGCGGCGCGCCTGTGCGCCAGGACGAGGACACCCTGGACACCTGGTTCTCCAGCGCCCTGTGGCCTTTCAGCACCCTGGGCTGGCCCGACGACACCGAGGACCTGCGGTATTTCTATCCCACCAACACCCTGGTCACCGGCTATGACATCATCACTTTCTGGGTCAGCCGCATGATCGTGGCCGGCCTGGAATACACCGGCAAGGCTCCCTTTGACACGGTGCTCATCCACGGCCTGGTGCGGGACGCCCAGGGCCGCAAGATGTCCAAGAGCCTGGGCAACGGCATCGACCCGCTGGAGGTCATCCGGGACTACGGCGCCGACGCGCTGCGCCTGACCCTGGTGCTGGGCAGCACCCCCGGCAATGACATGCGCTTCTCCGACGAGAAGATCAAGGCCAGCCGCAACTTCGCCAACAAGCTGTGGAACGCCACCCGCTTCGTGATGATGAACCTGCCCGAGGGCTTCGAGGCCGGCCTGCCCTCGGCGGACAAACTGGACCTGAGCGACAAGTGGGTGCTCTCCCGCCTGAACCAGCTGGCCCGCACCGCCACCGAGAACCTGGAAAAGTTCGAGCTGGGCCTGGCTGCCCAGAAGATCCAGGACTTCATCTGGGAGGTCTACTGCGACTGGTACATCGAGATTGCCAAGGTGCGGCTGAACGGCTCCGACGCCGCCGAGGCAGACACCGCCCGCAAGGTGCTGGTGTACACCCTCACCCAGGCCCTCAAACTGCTGCATCCGTTCATGCCCTTTATCACCGAGGAGATCTACCGGGCCCTGCCCGGCACCGGCGAGAGCATCATGATCCAGCAGTGGCCGGCCTTTGACGAGGCGCTGGACTACGCCGCCGACGAGGCGGATTTTGAAAAGCTGATGGACTACATCAAGGCGGTGCGGAACCTGCGGGCCGAGATGGGCGTCCACCCGGCCAAGCGCAGCAGCATGGTCATCGAAACCGCCGACACCGCGGCTTTCCGCCGGGGCGGCGAGTACCTGGCCAAGTTCGCCTTTGCCACCACGGTCACCGTCACTGAACACTACGACGGCCCCACCGACGGCATGGTGCAGGCCATCACCCACAACGCCCGGGGCTTCATCCCCATGCTGGAGCTCATCGACCGGGACAAGGAGCTGGCCCGCCTGCAAAAGGAAAAGGCCGGCGCGGAAAAGGAGATCGCCGCGTTCACCCGTCAGCTGGACAACCCCGGCTTTGTGAACAAGGCGCCCGCCCAGGTGGTGGAGGACATCCGCCGCAAGCTGGCCCGCGCCCAGGACAAGCTGGCCCGCATCGACGAGAGTCTCGCCGCCCTGGGCTAAAGCCGCCCGGAAAGGAAAATTGCCCTTGGAAACAAAACGCAAGACCAGCCCGCTGGTCATCCTGGCGCGGATTATCTTCACCGGCTGCCTGGTGTACAGCGTCTGGTTCATCTTTCAAAATTCGCTGGCCATCGCCGAGATCTCCAGCGAGCAGAGCGAGCGGGTGCGGGAGCTGGTGAACGCCCTTGCCGCCCGGGTGGGCCTGGGGCCTTTCTCGCTGCACACCGTCCGCAAGATGGCCCACTTCGCCGAGTTCAGCCTGATGGGCTTCTGGTTCATGCTCTGCCTGCGGGTGTACACCCGCCACTTCGTCCGCCACGTCAGCTGGCCGCTGCTCTGCGGCCTGCTGGTGGCGGTGATCGACGAGACCATCCAGCTCTACGTGCCCGGGCGCACCTCCAGCACGCTGGACGTGCTGCTGGACTTTTCCGGCGTGGTGTCCGGTCTGTTCGTGGCACTGGTGATCCTGTTGTTCCTCCGCATGTGCGGTATCCTGTGGCGAAACCGGGAAAGGGGTGAGGAGTGATGCAGACCGCCGTGGAATGGCTCCAAAGCCTGCCCCGCCTCTCCGGCGCGCCGGGCCTGGGCCGCATGAAAGCGCTGCTGGCCGCTTTGGGCAATCCCCAAAAACAGGGCCGCTATGTCCACGTGGCCGGCACCAACGGCAAGGGCAGCGTCTGTGCCTTTACCGCCTTCATCCTGCAAAAGGCGGGCTTCAAAACGGGGCTCACCATCTCCCCCTATGTGCTGGATTTCCGGGAGCGCTTTCAGATCAACGGGGCCATGATCGACCCCGAAACGCTGGAGGCACTGGCGGCCGAGGTGCGCGCCGGGGCCGAAACGCTGGCGGAAACGCCGGTGCAGTTCGAGGCTGTCACCGCCCTGGCGCTGCTTTGGTTTTGCCGGGAGAAGTGCGATATCGCGGTGCTGGAGACGGGCCTCGGCGGCCGGTTCGACGCCACCAACGCGGTGGAGAACACCCTGGTGGCGGCTATCACCCGCATCGACCTGGACCACACCGAGCTGCTGGGGGATACGGTGGAGAAGATCGCCGCCGAAAAGGCGGGCATCATCAAGCCCGGCTGCGTGGCCGTTACCTACCCGGTGCAGGAAAAGGCTGCGCTGCAGGCCATCGTCGCCGCCTGCATCCGGCAAAAAGCGGACCTGACGGCCCCCGAAGCGGAGGACATCCATCTTCTGCAGGGCGGCCTGTTCGAAAACCGCCTGGAGTACGGCGGCTACGAGGTGAGCCTTGCCCTGCCGGGGGCGCACCAGGCCTGCAACGCGGCCATGGCCATCGAGATCGCCCTGGCGCTCTGGCGGCAGGGGCTGGACATCCCCGACGAGGCCATTCTGGCGGGGCTGGAGTCCGCCCGCCTCCCCGCCCGTCTGGAGGTGCTGCGAAAGCAGCCCCTGCTGCTGCTGGACGGCAGCCACAACCCGGCGGGCGCGGCGGCGCTGGCCGCCACCCTGAAAGCCCAGAAGCTGCCCCAAAAGCCCGCCGCGGTGCTGGGGGTGCTGGCGGACAAGGCCGCCGGCGAGATGCTCCAAGCGCTGGAGGGCTGCTTCAGCGCCGTTTACACCGTCACGCCGGCCTGCCCCCGGGCCATGCCCGCCGACGAACTGGCCGGGCTGGTCCGCGCCGCGTTGCCCGGCGCGGACGTCTTTCCCTGCCGCAGTGTGGCCGAGGCGCTGGACGCCGCCCTCGCCCTGCCCCAGGGGGCGGTCGTCTGCGGCTCGCTTTACCTTGCCGCCGAGGCCCGGCCCCTGCTGCTGCACCGCCTCTGATCCGAAACGCCGCCAGGATGCGGCAAAATATTCGCACCGCGCCCCGTATACTTGGTAATTGCCAGGGATACGGGGCTTTTTGTCTGCATATATGCCCGGCAAAGGAGGAATAGAAGATGGCAAAGGTCACATTCGCCCACGCGGGGGATACCCTGATCGCCTACCTCGCGGGGGAGATCGACCACCACAGCGCCCAGCTTCTGCGCGAGCAGATCGACGGGCAGATCGCCGGCAGTATGCCCGCCCGGCTGGTGATGGATTTTGGCGGGGTGGATTTCATGGACTCCAGCGGTGTGGGGCTCATTCTGGGCCGCGCAAAGCAGATGCAGGCCATCGAGGGCAGCCTTGCCGTGCAGAAAGCGCCGCCCGCCGTGACAAAGATGCTTCGGCTGGCCCGCATCGAGACAACATAAAAGGAGCGGATGGAAATGAAAGCGAAAAATCTGGTCAAGCTGAGCTTTTACTCCCGCAGCGTCAACGAGGGCTTTGCCCGGGGGGCGCTGGCGGCCTTTCTGGCCCAGGCGGACCCCACCGTGCCCGAACTGGCGGACCTGAAGACCGCCGTCAGCGAGGCGGTGACCAACTGTATCGTCCACGCCTACCCCGGCGGGGTGGGGCTGGTGCATATGTCCATCGCCCTGTACGAGGGTGGAAAGGTGAAGATCACCATCGCCGACAAGGGGGTGGGCATCGCGGACGTGAAAAAGGCCATGGAGCCCATGTTCACCACCGGCGACCCGGGTGAGCGGGCCGGCCTGGGCTTTGCGGTGATGCAGAGCTTCACCGACAAGGTCAAGGTGACCAGCACGCCGGGCAAGGGCACGCGGGTGGTGCTCACCAAGACCCTGGCGGGCAAAAAGTGACCCCTCTTACATATTCTTTATAGAGAGGGGGCTTTTCCGTGCCGACCAAACTGGGCCCGCGGGAAGAGTTCATACAGAACAACCTGGGCCTCGTCCACGCCTGCGCCGGGCGCTTTCGGGGGCGGGGCATCGAGTACGACGACCTCTATTCCGCCGGCTGCATGGGCCTGGTCAAGGCCTACGACGGCTTTGACGAGGAGCGGGGTGTGCAGTTTTCCACCTACGCGGTGCCGGTGATCCTGGGGGAGATCAAAAAGCTCTTTCGGGACGGCGGCACCGTCAAGGTCAGCCGCTCGCTGAAAGAACTGGGCCTCAAGGTCAGCGCCCTGCGGGAAAACATCGTCAAGAACACCGGCGCCGAGCCCACCGTGGCCCAGCTGGCCCAGGCGCTGGGCGAGCGGCCGGAGCAGGTGGCGCTGGCCATCCGGGCCGGGCAGCCGGCGCTGTCGCTCACCCCCGCTGCCGACGAGGAGGAGGGCCGGCAGCTGGATATCCCGGTGGACTCCCCCGAGGAGGATCTGGCGGACCGCATCGGCCTGGAAGAGGTGCTCAGCGCCCTGCCGCCCCCCGACCGCGCTCTGATCTACCTGCGCTTTTTTTCCGGCAAGACCCAAAGCGAGACCGCCCGTGTGCTGGGCACCACCCAGGTGCAGATCTCCCGCCGCGAGCGCAAGATATTAAAAGAAATGCGCCGTCAGCTACTGGAGGGATAGGCAAAACAGGGTGAGAAAAAATTTGCAGGCGGGGCGGCCACGGCCGTCCCGTCCGCTATTTTTTCTCCGGCCCAAAATACAGCTTGTAAACCCGACCGATGGGATTTTTTGGCTTTGTTACAGGCTGTATAACCCCTTACCGCAAAGAGTCTGGAAATTCCACAAAAAGGAGAAAGACAAATGGTCAAACTGCCAAAACCGCTGCAAAATGCCAAAAATCGCCCCGTTGACCGTTGACTTTTTGCCCCGCAGTGTGGTATTATAACAGGGCCGCAAAAAAGCGAGGGAAACCGAGCGAAAAACTTGCGAAAAATCTTTCAAAAGCTCTTGACAAAGAGAAAACAGAGAGATATAATAAGCGAGCTGCCTCCGAGAGGGGCGCGGCAGAGGACCTTGAAAATTGAACAATAAGAAGAACTTGAAGGACCCTTTTTTGAGTGTGGAAAGCACTTTAAAAATTCCAAAAAGTAATTCGCAGGACGCAAGCGATTG
>DXAC01000012.1 GCA_019117205.1 Candidatus Allofournierella merdigallinarum
AGGCGCTGCTCGGCCCGCACCACCGCCGCCTGCAGCCCGTAGCTCCAGGCCAGTTCGGCGATCATAAGCGGCACCACCGCCAGGGCGGGAACGGCGCTTTCCCACAGGGTCACGGCGGGCACCGCAAGGCATGAGGTGAGCATCACCCAGGGCATCGCCACCGCCGAAAAGACCATGGAAAGGCCCAGCCGCCGGTTCGCCGCCTCAAAGGCTTCGTCGTCCTCGTCGGCCCGGGCGGCGGCTTTCCCCGCAAAGCAGTACAGCCCCTGGGCCACGGCGCAGGGCGCAAGGCCCAGCGCCATCAGCCAGGGGCCCGCCAGGATCAGCTCGTCGCTGATCTGCCGGGCCGCCTCCTGTACACCGCCCTCCCGGCCCAGCAGGAAGATGCTGATGAGGGCGCCCGTCAGGGCGCTGGCGATCATGATAAGGATGAATTTGATGTAGACGCCCCTGCTCGTTTTGGGCGTTTT
The DNA here is from genome assembly GCA_019117205.1 of Candidatus Allofournierella merdigallinarum. Classification (GTDB taxonomy): domain Bacteria; phylum Bacillota; class Clostridia; order Oscillospirales; family Ruminococcaceae; genus Allofournierella_A; species Allofournierella_A merdigallinarum. The sequence goes on from DXAC01000012.1 coordinate 471, forward strand.
GGCCTGCTTGTTCATTCCGTTTCCTCCCCGGTCAATGTGAATACCTCTTCCACGGGCACCGAAAACACCCGGGCGATGCGCAGAGCCAGCGTCACGGAGGGGTTGTAGTCCCCCCGCTCGATCAGGCTCACCGTCTGGCGGGAGGCCCCCACCAGCGCGCCCAGCTGCTGCTGGTTCAGGTCCTTTGCGGCCCGCAGTTCCTTGAGCCGATTTTCCAGCGGCATACGCTGTCACCCCTTTCTTGCGATGCAAAGGATTTGCGTCAAGTTGACAAATATCTTTGTCAATACCAGTATAGCATGACAATTATCCTTGTCAATATGTTTTGACAACTTTTTTTGTCAAAATATTTGGAGCCGCCGGGAAAGGGGGGCCGCCAGCGCCAAAAGGTCCCGCCGGGCGACAAAAAAGCGGCCGCCGGACCCCACGGGGTCCGGCGGCCGGTGGTCGCTTTGGTTCAGGTGATGTGCAGCGCCCGCTGGGCCCGGTAGATGAAGTAGCGCACCGTGTCCACCGTCAGCCACAGCTGGATGAGGATGTAGTTGGGCAGGTTTTTGAAGCGGAATTTGGGCTTGTCCAGCCTGCCCATCACTTTCAGCGCCTCTTTGAAGCCCTGGAAGTAGGCCGGGCCGTAGCCCCGCAGCCGGAACATCACCGCTTTCATCAGGTAGCCCAGGGCCAGAAAAGGCAGGTTGAGCACAAACATCAGAATGGGCATATTCTTGTAGGGCAGCAAAATGCTGTTGCGCCCGCTCTGCACGCTTTTAAAGGGGTTATAGCGCACCGCGCCGGTGGTGGCGCCGCAGATGTGGTAGCAGCGGGCGGCGGGGCAGTAGACGTTTTTATAGCCCAGGCTGTTGGCCCGCCAGCTGATGTCCACGTCCTCGAAATAGGCGAAGAAGTGCTCGTCGAACAGGCCGATCTCGTCCAGGATGCGCTTGCGGTAAAGGGCCGCGCCCCCGCAGGCGGAGAACACCCGGCCCGGCTTTTGGTAGCGGCTCACTTTCATGCCGTCGCCCCGCTTGCAGGCAAAGCCCAGGATGGTGACATAGTCGCCCGCGTCGTCGGCCAGGTCCCGCTCTAAGTGACGGATCATCAAACTGCTCACCGCGAAGATGCGCCCGTCCTTTTCGGCGGCGGCCAGCAGGTTTTCCAGCCAGTCCGGCTCGGCAAAGGCGTCGTTGTTGAACAGGGCCACAAACTCGCCTTTCGCGGCCCGGATGCCCTGGTTCGCCGCATAGGAAAAGCCGGTGTTTTCGGCGTTTTCGATGAGGGTGTAGTTTGGCCGGCCCACATAGCTGCGGGCGATGGCCAGGCTTTCGTCGGTGGAGCCGTTGTCCACCACGATGAGTTCAAAATCCTGTTCGGTCTGGGCCCAGACGGACTCGATGGAGTCCCGCAGCCAGCCGGCTCCGTTCAGGTTGGGGATCACAACGGTGGCTTTCATGGCGCGCCGCCTTTCGTCGCAAATGTGAGCGGGACGCCCCCGCCTGCCCCATTATACCAAAAAACGCCGCCCGGGGCAATGGCCCCGGGCGGCGGGAAAAAGGTCAGGCCAAACCGTCCTTGACGGCGGAGAAAACGGTGTCCTGGTTTTCGCACATCACCAGCACCACCTCGCCGGACTTCACCGTGTCCAGCCTGGCGGCCTTGGCGATGGCGTACTGGTCCGCCAGGTAGTTCTCCTGGGCGGCTTTCTGGCTGTCGATGAACACCTGCAGCCCCTCGGTGACCGCCGCCTCCCTGCCGTCGGCGGGCTTCACGATGGCCAGCCCGTAGGACTGCACGTTCATCAAACTCACGCTGAAAACGGCCTCGGCCACGTCCTCCTCGGCGAGGCCCAGCACCTGCAGGCACATGGCGCCCTGGCTGGCGATGTCCTCGGCGGAAAGCTCGTCGGCGTAGCCGCCGGTGGCGGTGTACACGCCGTCCTTATAGTGAAAGATGACCAGGTTTTCGTTGTCCTGGGCGGGGCGGGCGGCGGTGAGGATGGCGGCGTAGTCCTTCGCCTCGCCGGAAGAGGCGGGGGAGGAACCGCAGGCGGCAAGGCCCAGGCAGAGGACCAGGGCGGCCGCGGCGGCAATGATGCGTTTTATCATAAACATTCTCCTTTTTTCTTACTGTGCCCCCGGCGGGGGCTTCTATGCATATACGCGCGGCGCGGGGGCGTTATTGCGCCGGCTCGGAAAAAGGCCGCGCCGCGCCGGGATGGTTCCTGTCCACCGGGGTGGACAGGATGATCTGGGTGCTGGTGGGCCCCGAGCGCTGGTAGCGGCTGATCAGGTGCTCCAGCGCCTGCATCCCCTCGCAGGCCACCTTGACGATGTAGCTGTGGCTGCCGGTGACGTGAAAGCACTGGTTCACCTGGGGCTCGGCGGCCACGTCCGCCAAAAATTCGTCCCTGTCCTCCGGGGCCACCGACACGCTGATCAGCGCGTGCACCGTGCGGGGGCTTTCGGGGGCGCTGATCACCACCGTGTACCCCCCGATGACCCCCGTTTGCTCCAGCCGCCGGATGCGGCTGCTCACCGCCGGGCTGGTCAGGGACACCCGGGCGGCGATCTCTTTCACCGGCATCCGGGCGTTGTGGGTCAACAGGTCCAGGAGCTGGCGATCCAGCTGGTCCATGGTCCATCTCCTCCTCTTAAAACCAGCAATACATATAAAAAACTGATTAAATAAAGCGGAATGATTGTAAAACCTTACAAAATAAGGAAAAAGCAAGGTTTTTTCCACTTGACTTAATTATAATAAGCAAATTGAAAAAAGTAAATGAAAAAAGAAAAGAAAATCCCGGTTTTTCCATTTGACATTGAAAGCAAATTGTTTATAATAAAAACAACGGAAGCCCCCCGGGGCCCTTTGAAACGATACTCTCACTTATTTATACTTTCCCACCCCTCTATGCAACAAGACCCGCCGCAAGGCGGGTCTTGTTGCGTTATACGGGGGTTTTGTCCTCTGTTGGAAAACAGTTTTCCCTTCCAAAAGGCGAGAGCGGCCCCGCTCCGCCTCCCGGCGGTGCGGGGCGGGTTCACCGGGGGAGGAGACATTGTTGTGCGCGAGTGACGGACAGGCCGGTGGGGGGAGACCCGGGGCCCGGCCCGCCGGCCGCGCCCCGGGGGGGACAAAACGTTCCGGGACGGCCGCGCCGCAAGGCGGGTCCCGTCGCGCGATGGACGGGAGGCCGCGGCGTTTGCCGCGGCCCCCGCTTGCTCATTTTACCAGATAGGGCAGGTAGAGGTGCAGATCAGTGCTCTTGACAAATCCCTCGAAGTAAACGCCCTGCTCCCGGTAGTCCTCCACCGTGACGCTGCCCCGGCGGCGCATGGGCTCGGCCAGGGAGAGCTTGTCGTAGGGCAGCAGCAGCTTCACCGCCCGCACCCGGTCGGCCAGGGCCTCGTCCAGCTTTTTCAGCAGCTCGTCCAGGCCGCGGCCGGTGCGGGCGCTGGTGAGCAGCACGCCCGGCTGAAAGGGCACCGCCCCCGCCTTGTCGCACTTGTTGTACACGGTGATCTGGGGGATGTCCCCGCAGCCCAGCTCGGCCAGCACCTGGTCGGTGACCTCCAGCTGGGTCTCCCGCTGCTCATCCGCGGCGTCCGCCACCTTGACGATCACGTCGGAAAAGGCGGCCTCCTCCAGGGTGCTCTTGAAAGCCTCCACCAGCTTGTGGGGCAGCCGGCTCACAAAACCCACCGTGTCCACCGCCACCACGTTCAGGCCGCTGGGCAGGGTCAGTTTGCGGGCGGTGGGGTCCAGGGTGGCGAAGAGCATGTCCGCCTCCAGGGCGTCCGCGCCGCACAAAGCGTTCAGCAGGCTGGATTTGCCCACATTGGTGTAGCCCACCAGGCTCACCACCGGGGTGCCCGCCCGCTGGCGGGCCCGGCGGTTTTCCCCCCGGCGCTTTTCCAGCTCCGCCAGCTTTTGCTCCAGCGCCTCGATGCGCCGGCGCACATGGCGGCGGTCGTACTCCAGCTTGCTCTCGCCGGCGCCCCGCCGGGCGCCCGCGCCGCCGCCGCCGCCGCCGCCCTGGCGGCTCAGCGCCTCGCCCAGGCCCGCAAGGCGCGGCAGCCGGTAGCGCAAAAGGGCCAGCTCCGTCTGCACCTTGCCCTCGCCGGTGACCGCCCGGCTGCGGAAAATTTCCAGGATGAGCATGGTGCGGTCGATGACCTCCACCCCCAGCGCGTCGGAGATGTTCCGAAGCTGGCTGCCGGACAGCTCGCCGTCGAACACGGCGGTGTCCACCGAGAGGTTCTCGCAGTACAGCCGCGCCTCGGCCAGCTTGCCCTCGCCCAGCACGGTGCCCGCCTCGGGGGCGTCCTTTTTCTGGATAAGGCTTGCCACCGGCTCCATGTGGTTGGCTTCGCACAGGGCCGCCAGCTCGTCCATGCTGCGCTCGGCGTCGAATTCGCCCATGTCCAGCCCCAGCAGCAGCACCTTGGCCGGCGGGGCGTCCTGTTTGATCTGTTCGCTCATAATCGCTCCTTACCGCGCATCGGGCGCGGGGTGATCCTGGATACAGTATACCCGGCAGACAGCCGGTGTCCCGTCGAATTTGTGGTAGACGGCGGTGTGGTCGAAATGCCAGCCGGCCTTTTCCATCACCCGGCCGCTGGCGGGGTTTTCCGCCATGTGGCAGCCGCCCAGCCAGGCGCCGCCCACCGCCGAGAACCAGAAGTCCCGCACGGCCTTTAGCGCCTCGGTGGCGTAGCCCCGGCCCCAGAAAGCCCGGCCCAGGCAGTAGCCCGGCTCCCAAATGCCGGCGGAGAAGTCCAGGCCCGGTGTGGCCCACTCCAGGGGGTCCTGATGCTCCCCCAGCACCACGCTGATGTTGCCCAGCAGCGCCCCGTCGGCCTGGCGGCGGATGCCCCAGTTGTAGTAGTCGGCGTTTTGGTAAAGGCACTCCCAGCCGGCCAGCAGCTGAAAGGTCTCCAGGCTGTTTTTGTGGGCGGGCCAGCGCATGAACCGGGCCACGGCCGGATCGCCCGCCCAGTTTTGGAACATCTCCTCCGCGTCCGCCGGGCCCAGCGGGGCCAGCGAAAGGCGGGAGGTGGAGAGCTGAGCGGTGCCCTGGTGGCGCATGGCGGCGGCCTCCTTTCGGTCGGTTCCCTATATTATAGTAAGGGGGCGGGCCTTTGTCAAACGGAAGCCGGCGGGCTGAAAAAAACAGGCCGCCTGCCTCGTTATATAAACAGGCCGGCCGGACCGGCCGAGAATGTCCAAAGGAGAACACCCATGCCCTGCGTTTACATCCTGCTCACCCGCACCGACACCCTCTTCGCCCGGCTGCTCCACGGCCTGGGCAAACACCGCTACACCCACGCCAGCCTTGCGCTGGACCGGGACCTGGGGCGGCTGTACAGCTTCGCCCGCCGCTATGAGCCCTTTATGCTGCCCGGGGGTTTCATCCGGGAGAACATCCACGCCGGGGTGTTCGGCCGCTGCGGCGGGGCGGACAGCCTGCTGCTGGAGCTGCCGGTGAGCCGGGAAAGCTACGAGGCCATCGAGCGGCGGCTGGCGGTGATGGCCTCGGCGGGCAGCTGCTGGGACTACGACCTGCTGGGCCTGGCGCTGGCGGGGCTGGGCATCCCCCACGTTTTCCCCGGCAAGTACTTTTGCAGCCAGTTCGTGGCGGACGTGCTGGCGGGCACCGGGGCGCTGGCCCTGCCCTGTCACCCCAGCCTGGTGCGGCCCGGGGACTTCGCGGCCCTGCCCGGCCTGCGGGTGGTCTACCAGGGGCCGCTTGCCTGGGCGGACCGGCGGGCCCCCTTTCGGCTGGCGGCCGCCTGAAAAACGCGCAAAAAAGGAGCCTGTGCGACGCACAGGCTCCTTTTGGCTGCGGGGGCTTACTTGCCGAACACGTCCAGGCTGGTGGTCTTGCCCGGGTACAGGCCCATGGGCTCGTAGTGGACCACGCCCACGCTGACGATGTGGGTGCCGTTCTCGGCGTTGAAGTCGTCCAGGTAGGGCTGATGCTGGAAGTAGTTGGCGTCGATGGAGCCGTCCTCCACGCCGGTGTTGGGCATCACGTAGTCGTCAAACTCCACGATGTCCAGCGTCACGTTGTACTGGGCCAGGGTGGGGGCCACGTACTCCAGGATCTCGGCGTGAGGGCTGGGGGAGGCGCCCACTTTCAGGGTGACCGGCTCGGCGATCTCGGGGATGTCCAGCGCCTGGGCGCCCATGGGCATCACCACGCCGTTGTAGTTGTCGGCGATCCAGTTCTGGGTGTCCTCGCTCATCAGCACCGCCAGCAGCGCCTGCACGGCGGGCTCGGACTCCCGGCCCTCCTTGACGCAAAGCACGTTGCCGTAGGTCTGGGCGGCCACGCTCTCCGGGTCCTCGGTGGTGAGCACCGTGTCGCCGATGCCCGCGCCGGAGGCGTAGTTGCCGTTGATCACGGCAAAGTCAAGGTCGGGCAGGCTGCTGGGCAGGTTCGCGGCCTCCATGGCCACGATCTTCACGTTGTAGGGATTGTCTTTCACGTCCCGCTCGGTGGCCTCCAGGCCCACCCCGTCGTTCAGGGTAAGGATGCCCAGGTCCTGCAAAAGCAGCAGGGCGCGGGCGCCGTTGGTGGCGTCGGCGGGAATGCCGATCTGGATCTCCTGGGCGGTGGAGCCGCAGGCGGCCAGGCCGAGAGCCAGGCAC
>DXAC01000013.1 GCA_019117205.1 Candidatus Allofournierella merdigallinarum
GCCGCCGAAAACGGCAAAGAGGTGGTCACCATCGTGGAACTGCGGGCCCGGTTCGACGAGCAGAACAACATCGACTGGTCCAAAAAGCTGGAGGACGCCGGCTGCACCGTCATCTACGGGCTGGACGACTACAAGGTCCACTCCAAGCTCACCCTGATCACCCGCCGCGCCGGGGGCCGGTATTTCTATACCACCCAGATCGGCACCGGCAACTACAACGAAAAGACCAGCGAGCAGTACACCGACCTGTCCTATGTCACCACCAACCAGGAGATCGGCGAGGAGGCCGCGGTGGTGTTCAACAATCTGGCGGTGGAGCGGCTCACCGACGGCACCGATCACCTGATCGTGGCGCCCCTGCATTTCAAGAGCGTGCTGCTGAAAGAGATGGACGCCGAGATCGAAAAGGCCCGGCTGGGCAAGCCCGCCCGCATCGTGCTGAAGAACAACTCCATCAGCGACAAAAACATCATCGAAAAGCTGGAGGAAGCCTCTCAGGCAGGGGTGCCCACCGACATGATCGTGCGGGGAATCTGCTGTGTGCAGGCGGGTATACCGGGCTGCACCGACAATTTGCGGATCCGCAGCATCGTGGGGCGGTATCTGGAGCACTCCCGCATCTACGCCTTTGGCGAGGGGGAGGAGCTGCGGATCTACATGGCCTCCGGCGACTTCCTCACCCGCAACACCGAGCGCAGGGTGGAGGTGGGCATCCGGGTGGACGACCCGACCATCGCAAAACAGCTCTGGGACATTTTGCAGCTGCAACTGGCGGACAACGTGAACGCCCGGGAGATGCGCCCGGACGGCAGCTACGCCAAGGTGAAGCCCGCGCCGGGCGAGGCGCTGGTGGACAGCCAGATGGCGCTGTACAGCTACTTCAAAAACGGATTTGTCACCACTGCGCCGGCGCCCAGGCCGGCGGAGGCAGCGCCCGACGACAAGAAGCCCCATGGCCGGCTGCTCGGCCGCCTGCGCGGGCTGCTGCGCCGCAAGTGAATCAGATGGAAAGCCGCGAGCCTTGTCGGGCCCGCGGCTTTTCTTTGTGTCATGAAGCGATGTAATGCTGATGTACTTTACAGTTACGACACGGTGAAATCTGTCGCGGAACGCTTGATTTTGCCGAAAAAACTGGGTAGTATGATTTTGTATACTTGATCCTGCCGCGCCGCGGTGCGCGGATCAGCGCCCATGGCCGGGCGTTTGGAGGGGAGGCGTGAAGAACGTGAAGAACGGTTTGCGGCGCGTGGCCGCGCTGCTGCTGGGCGCTGGGCTGCTGGCGCTGGGCGGCGTCTGTGTATTTGCCAAAGAGAGCGAGACCGCCGTGTCCGCGGGGCCGGAGCAGAAGCTGGTGTCCCTTGTGGCTGGCCAGGACTTTGACCCCGCCGCCTCCGAGGAGGAGTGCAAGGCCCAGTTGGAGCAGGCCTTTTCCCAGATCGCCGAGTACGGCATGAACGGGGTGATCTTTCCCGCCAACGACGCAAACGGCGCCTACTTTGTCAGTGAGGTATGGCCGGCGTCGGTGAACTTCGATCTCCTTGCCTGGGCGGCCGAGGCGGCGCGGAGCCAGGGCCTCGCGTTCTACGCGCTGCTGGATGCCTCTCAAAGCGTGTCCGACCAGGGGGTGTACGGGCCCCATGCCTGCCTTTCCGGCCAGGCGGTGGACCAGGCGGTGCAGGCGGCGGGAGAGCTGACAACGGCCTGCGCGCCGGACGGCGTCTATCTCTCCGGCTATTACAATCAGAAGACCGCCGGCAGCATGACCCTTTACCGCGCCGAGGGAGCCTCCATGGGCTATGACAACTGGGTGCGGGAGTGCGTCACCTCCCTGGTGGTCAACGCGGGCGCGGCGGTGCGCGCCAAAAAAGCGGACGCCGCCTTTGGCCTGGTGGCCGACCCGGTGTGGGCCAACCAGTCCACCGACCCCGCCGGCAGCGAGACCGAAGCGGCGTTTGAGATGTACACAGATGGCTTTGTAGACCTGAACGCTATCTTTGCCTGGGGCGATGTGGACCAGGTGCTGGTGCGCTGCACCGGCTCGCTCACCGATACCGCCGCCAACTTCAAAACGGTGCTCAACTGGTGGGCGGCTGCCGCCGTGCCCCGGGGGGTGGGGGTGGTGGCCCTGATCTGCAACGACCGGCTGGGCGGCGACGAGCCGGGCTGGAAAGCCCCGGACCAGGTGATGCGCCAGATCATCGAGACCCGGGCGGTGGAGGGCTGCCTGGGGGCGGCGTTCGGCTCGCTGGCGGCGCTCAAGGAGAATGTGGGCGGCTCCACCGACGTGCTGCTGCGCTACTATGCCGACCAGATCGAGGAGCAGGACATCCTCACCGATCTCACGGTGAGCACCCCCGAAAAGCGCACCTACACTACCCAGGAGCCCCAGGTGAATTTCTACGGCGCTTCCGACCCCAACTTCCCCCTGACACTGAACGGCCAGGAGCTGCAGCGCAACAGCGAGGGCGTGTTCAGCCTGGAGATGGACCTGGAACCGGGGCTCAACACCTTTACCTTTGAACACAAGGAAAAAAGCGTGGTCTACAAGATCACCCGGGAAGTGGTCATCATCCAGGAGGTATCGCCCTCCGGCAGCCTGACGGTGGAGGGTTCCACCCAGATCGGCGTCACGGTGATGGCCTACTCCGGCTCCACTGTCACCGCCAGCCTGGGCGGCGCCAGCGTCACCCTCACCGAGCAGGAGCTGGCCGCCGACGCGGCGGACGGCAATACCTCCGCCTACGTGCCCTATAAGGGCACCCTCACCGCGCCTGCCGCCGGCGAAAGCCAGCAGGACGCGGGCAACATCGCCATCACCGCCAGCTGGCAGGGCATCACCCAAAGCGGCGGCGGCGCCCGGGTGTATGTGGCGGCGCTGCCCCAGCAGGCCCCCAACGTGGAGGGGCAGAAAGGCCATCTGGTGGAGGTCACCGCCAGCCAGGCCCGCACCTATCCCTCGGACGTGCTGAGCAACGAGCCCAATGGCAGCTGCTTTGCGCTGCCCAAGGGCACGGTGGACTACATCGTCAGCGACAAGCTTACCTATGACGACTCCTACGGCCACGGGGAGTATTACATCCTGGGCAGCGGGGCGCGAGTCAGCGCCTCGGATGTGTCCAGCCTGGGGGAGGCCGAGTGGGAGATGTCCTCCCTCTCCGGCGCGACCAGCTGGGCCGACGGCCAGTATGTCTATGTGAGCTTTACCCGCTCGGGCCGCAAGACCGCCTACACCGTGGGCTTCTCCGGGGTGGGGTATTCCTCCTCCGGCGGGGTGAACGATTTCTCCGGCGCCTCGGCCATGACCGTCACCCTGAAAGACACCAGCGCCGACACCGCCGCGCCCTCGCTGGCGGACAACAACCTGCTCAGCGGGGTGAGCCTCTCCCAGCAGGGCAACGACACGGTGATCCGGTTCGACCTGCGAAAGGCCGGCTCGTTCCTGGGCTACCGGGCCTACTACGACGGCGACAGCCTGGTGTTCCGCTTCAACCAGATCCCCTCGGGCCTCTCCGGCGCGAAGATCTACCTGGACCCCGGCCACGGCGGCTACGACGGCGGCACCTCCATCAGCGGGATGTACACCGAAAAGACCCTGAACGCGGACATCGCCGCCCGGGTGGCGGACATCCTCCGCAGTCGGGGGGCCACCGTTCAGGTAACCGACACCTCCGGCTACGTCTCACTGGACAGCCGGGTGAGCCAGTCTCAGAGCTTCAGCCCCCATCTGTTCGTGAGCATCCATCACAACTCCGGCGTGTCCAGCGCCAAGGGCACCGAGGTGTTCTACTTCAATCCCTATTCCCGGCAGCTGGCGAAGAACCTCTCCGCCGGGGTGGCGGGGGCCCTTGCCACCACCGACCGGGGCGGCAAGTACGGCGCGTATCGCGTCACCACCCACATGGAATTCCCCGCGGTGCTGGTGGAATGTGGCTTTTTGACCAACCCGGACGAGCTGAGCAAGCTCCAGTCGGACAGCTACAAAAACGCCATTGCCACCGCCATCGCGGACGGCATCCAAAACACCCTCGCCTCCATGCAGTAACAGCCTTTTGCTCCAACGGCGGGGCCGCAGACGCGGCTCTGCCGTTGTCTTTTTCGGGGCCTGTCTGCATAGTATTGGAAAAAAGGCACAAAAAGAGGGAACATACTATGTGGCATGTGGAACAGCAAGACCGTCCCGTACCCATCCTGCCGGAGGCGGAGGAACTGAAAGCGGCGCTCACCCCGCCCGTCACGTCCCCGGAAAAGCGGCAGCCCAACTATATCCTGCGGGTGCAGCTGCTGCTCTGCGCGCTGCTGGCTGCGGGGGCGCTCGCCCTGCGCCAGGGCGCGCCGGAGGCTTTTCTGCGCTGGGGCCAGACCTTTCGTGACGCCATGGCCGGCGGGGTGGAGCTGGGCGGCCAGGAGGAGCTTTTGAAGTTCACCGGCGAGGCGGTGGACGCGCTGCGAGGCGGCGTGGAGGAGGCGCTGGCCAGCCTGGAGCCGCCAGCGGAGCAGGCGGACAGCGGCCTCACCGGCGCGGGGGGCGGGCAGGCGGCCCTGTGGCCCTTTGTGCCCGAGGGCAACTCCACCAAAAGCTATCAGCCGCCCTTTGCGCTGGCTTTGCCGGTGAGCGGGTTTTCCCTTACCTCCGACTACGGCTGGCGCAAGCACCCCATCACCAGAAAAAGCGACTTTCACACCGGGGTGGACCTGGCCGCCGCCGAGGGCGCGGCCATCCGCCCCGCCGCGGGGGGCGTGGTGCTGAAGAGCGAGTACAGCACCTCCTACGGCAACAATGTGGTCATCCTCCACGAGAGCGGCGTCACCACCCGCTACTGCCACATGCAGTATGTGTTCGTGCGGGTGGGGGAGCCGGTGGGGCCCGACACGGTGCTGGGCACCGTGGGGCAGACCGGCGACGCCACCGGTCCCCACCTGCACTTTGAGCTGCTGTACGAGGGCGTGCGCTACGATCCGGCCGACGCCCTGGGCCTCTCGTGAGGCACTTCCGCGCCCGCCAGCCGGTGCTGGTGCTGGCGGTGCTCTGGTTCGTGCTCTACCGGGACCACACCGGTGTGGCCCGGGTGGGGCTGCTGGCTGCGCTGCTCCACGAGGCGGGGCACACGCTGGCCTGGCTCGCCATGACCCGCAGGCTGCCGGTGTTCCGCTTCTCACTGGCGGGGGTGGGGCTGGACGTCTTCGCGGCCCGCCTGACCCGCCGCCAGACCTTTCTGCTGGCGCTGGCGGGGCCGCTGACCAACTTCCTCCTGCTGGGCGTCACCCTTTGGCGTATGCAGATCGCCGCCAGCTACTGGGGCTATTTTTTCGCGGCGGCCAATCTCATCACCGGAGCGTTCAATCTGCTGCCGGTTGGCCGGCTGGACGGGCGCAGGATGCTGGAATGTCTGCTGCCCTGATTGCTTTTTGCCGGCAAATGGGCTACAATGTACGGGTATCGAGCATCCGCGCCGCTTTGGGCGCCTATGGGAGGAGAACCGGATTTGTTTGACCCGAAACTGAAAGAGGCCCTGGCCCGCGTGCAAAAGCCGGGCCGCTACACCGGCGGCGAGCCGGGCTGCGTCCTCAAGGACAAGGCGGCGGTGGACCTGCGCTTTGCCTTTTGCTTTCCCGATACCTACGAGGTGGGCATGTCCTTTCTGGGCATGAAGATCCTCTACGAGCTGCTCAACGACCAGCCGAACTGGTGGTGCGAGCGGGTCTTCATGCCCTGGGTGGACATGAAAGGGGAGATGGAGCGTCTGGGCCTGCCCCTCTATGCGCTGGAGAGCAAGGACCCCCTCACCGACTTCGACGTGGTGGGCTTCACGCTGCAATACGAGCTCTCCTACACCAACATCCTGGCCATGCTGGACCTGGCGGGCATCCCCCTGCGGGCGGCAGACCGGGGCGAGGAGTGGCCGCTGATCGTGGCGGGCGGGCCCTGCGTGTGCAATGCCGAGCCGCTGGCGGACTTCATCGACATGATGATGCTGGGCGAGGGGGAGGAGCAGCTGCCCGCCGTCTGCCGCATCGTGGAACAGGCCAAACGGGAGGGTCTGCCCAAAAAGGAGGTGCTGCGGCGCATCGCCGCGGTGCCCGGCTGCTATGTGCCCTCCTTTTATGACGTGACCTACCATGAAGACGGTCGCGTGAAAGCGGTCGTCCCCAACGACCCGGCGGCCCCCGCCGTGGTCACCAAGGCCATCATCCGGGAGATGGACAGCCAGACGCCGCCCACCCGCTTCGTGGTGCCCATGGTGGGCGCGGTGCACGACCGGGCCCAGATCGAGGTGCTCCGGGGCTGCGTGCGGGGCTGCCGGTTCTGCCAGGCGGGCTTTTTGTACCGGCCCATGCGCCAGCGCAGCGCGGACAAGCTCAACGACGCCGCCCGCCGGCTGTGCGACAACACCGGCTACGAGGAGATCAGCCTCACCAGCCTGTCCACCTCCGACCACAGCCAGCTGGAGCCGCTGCTGGACGACCTGCTCACCTGGACGAACGACGAGCACGTGAGCCTGTCGCTGCCCTCGCTTCGCATCGACAACTTCAGCGAGAGCCTGATCGAAAAGACCAACCGGGTACGCAAGACCGGCCTGACCTTTGCGCCGGAGGCGGGCACCCAGCGCCTGCGGGACGTGATCAACAAAAACGTCACCTGGCCGGAGATCGAGCGCACCTGCACCCTGGCCTTCAAGGCGGGATACACCTCGGTAAAGCTCTATTTCATGATGGGCCTGCCCACCGAGACCCTGGAGGACATCGAGGGCATCGCCGACACCGCCCAAAAGGTGGTGGACCTGTACTATGCCAACCCGGACAAGCCCAAGGGCAAAAGCGTGCAGGTGACCATCAGCGTGGCCTGCTTTGTGCCCAAGCCCCACACCCCGTTCCAGTTCGTGCCCCAGGACACCGAGGAACAGCTTCGGGAAAAGCAGCAGCACCTGCTTCACAGCGTACACAGCAAAAAGATCCATGTGAACTACCACGACAGCTCCATCAGCTTTCTGGAGGCGGTGTTCGCCAAGGGCGACCGGCGGTTGGGCCGGGTGCTGGAGACCGCCTACCGCAAGGGCTGCTTCTTCGACGGCTGGGACGAGTGCTTCCACTACGACCGGTGGATGGAGGCCTTTGCCGCGTGCGGGCTGGATCCCGCCTTTTACGCCTACCGCCCCATCGGCACCGAGGAGGTCACCCCCTGGAGCCACCTGGACTACGGCGTGAGCCACGAGTTCCTGGTGCGGGAGTACAAAAAGGCGCTGGACGCCCGCACCACCCCGCCCTGCAACCGGAAGTGCAGCGCCTGCGGGGCCAACAAATTTGTGGGAGGGACCTGTTTTGACTACGGTACGGATCTGGTTCACTAAAACGGGGGAGGCCTCCTACATCTCGCTGCTGGACCTCCAGCGGGTGATGCAGCGCTCGCTCAAGCGCAGCGGCCTGCCGGTTTGGTACACCCTGGGCTTCAATCCCCACATCTACATGACCTTTGCCTGCCCGCTGCCGCTGGGGCAGGAGAGCCTGGTGGAGAGCGTGGACGTGAAGACCGAACAGGAGGCCCCCGACCTGGCCGCCTGGAAAGCCGCGCTGGAGCCGGTGATGCCCCTGGGGGTGGCCGTCACCGCCGTGACGCTGCCCCGGTGCAAGGCCGAGCAGATCGCCGCCGCCCGGTATTCCGTCACCCTGCCCGCCGGCTGCGCCGCCGCGCTGGAGCAGTACAACCAGCGGCAGACGGCGCCGGTGCAGAAAAAGTCCAAGCGGGGCATGAAAGAGATCGACCTGAAAGAGTATTGCCCCCGCATCGACTTCGTCTGCCGGGCACAGGAGCTCACCTTTGAGATGCTGCTGCCGGCGGGGGAGGGGCTCACCTTGAATCCCAGCCTGTGGCTGGGCCTGCTGGAGCGGGATCACGGCGCCCCCGTCACCGGTGCGCGGGTGCTCCGCACCCGGCTGCTGACGAAAAATTCCGAGGATTTTTCCTGAAAATACTTGCAAAGCGGCAGGCGGTGTGCTATCATATTTAGGCGTTAGTGTTCGCTGGCTCCACCAGCGGGGTTAATGTACATCATTAAACAGGCGGTCCTCTGCCGGTCTCCGGGTATGAACGTCGCAAAAAATGGAGGATTCATCAATGGACGCAATGCAGATCATCACCCAGGGCATGGTCAAAGAGGATCGCCCTCAGTTCGAGATCGGTGACACCGTTCGCGTGTCCGTTCGCATCAAGGAAGGCGAGCGGGAGCGCATCCAGGCCTTTGAGGGCACTGTGATCGCCAAGAAGCACGGCGGCGTGGCCGAGACCTTTACCGTCCGCCGCACTTCCTACGGCGTGGGCGTGGAGCGCGTGTTCCCCGTCAACTCTCCTTTCGTCGAGAAAGTGGAGGTCGTCCGTCACGGCAAGGTGCGCCGGGCCAAGCTCTTCTACCTGCGCAACCGCACCGGCAAGGCAGCCAAGGTCAAAGAGCAGATCCGCTGAGTTCAACTGCAAAAAAAGGGGCAATGGTTATTGCCCCTTTTTTTGTTATATGTTACAATAAAGAACGTCAAATTTATTCATTCTCAACAGGGGGAGGGGACGCATCATGGAGGAAAAGCGCTTCCAGCGCAATGTGGATATCCTGGATTGGTACGACGCGCTGGTCTTCGCGCTGGCGGTGCTGGTGCTGCTGTTCGCTTTCTGCGCCCGCATCGTGGTGGTCAGCGGCAGTTCCATGAACGACACCCTCACCGACGGCGACCGGCTGCTGGTGCAGAGCACTTTTTACACCCCCCAGCGGGGCGACGTGGTGGTGGTGGACGGCTACATCAACTACGGCAAGCCGCTGGTAAAGCGGGTCATCGCAAAGGGCGGCGACACGGTGGACATCGACACCGACGCCGGCCTGGTCTATGTGAACGGCGAGGCCCTGGACGAGCCCTACACCCCTGAGGGGACCCTCTCCGCCGGAGACGTGACATTCCCCCTCACCGTGCCGGAGGGCACCCTGTTCCTGATGGGTGACAACCGGCAGCACTCCACCGACAGCCGCAGCAGCAGCATCGGCTTCATCGACGAGCGGGACATTCTGGGCAAGGTGCTGCTGCGCCTTTACCCCTTTGACAAGATCGGAGTGATCCAATGAGCGCGGATCTTGTCAACCGCCGCAACATCCAATGGTTCCCCGGCCACATGGCCAAGACCCTGCGGCTCATCGAGGCGGACCTGAAAAACGTGGACGCGGTGCTTCAGCTGCTGGACGCCCGCATCCCCTTGAGCAGCCTCAACCCGGAGTTGCAGCGCATCACCGCCGCCAAGCCCCGGCTGTATGTGCTGAACAAGGCCGACCTGGCTGACCCTGACCTGACAAGGGCCTGGCAGGCCTATTTCCGCGCCGCCGGCGCCGGGTGCGTGGCCATCAGCGCCAGGCAGAAAGGCAGCGCCGGCCAGGTGCGAAGCGCCATCGAGGCGGAGCTGCGCGAGCTTTTGGAAAAGCGCGCGGGCAGAGGCATGGCGGGCGCCCGCATCCGGGTGATGGTGGTGGGTATCCCCAATGTGGGCAAGTCCACTTTCATCAACAACTTCGCCGGCTCCAACCGGGCCAAAGCCGCCGACAAGCCGGGGGTCACCCGGGGCAAGCAGTGGGTCACGGTGGGAAACTACGACCTGCTGGACATGCCCGGCGTGCTCTGGAAAAAATTTGACAGCCTGGAAACGGCCACCAACCTGGCGTTCATCGGTTCCATCAAGGATGACATCCTGGACATCGAGGAGCTGGCCATGGGCCTGGTGGCCCAGATGCAGCGGGTCTACCCCGAGCGGCTGGCCCAGCGCTACAAACTGCCCGAAGAGCAGGTGGCGGAACTGGGCCCCTGGGAGCTGGTGGAGGCCATCGGCCGCGCCCGGGGGATGCTCATGAGCGGCGGCGAGGTGAACACCGAGCGGGCGGCCATCATGCTGGTGGACGAGTTCCGGGCCAGCAAGTGGGGACGCATCACCCTGGAAAAACCGCCGAAACGGGAGGCGCAGGCCGAAGATGACGAGCAATGATCTGTATGGGTACGACGCCGCCGTGCGCGCGGAGCATGGCCTGTTCTGCGGCGTGGACGAGGCGGGGCGGGGCCCCCTGTGCGGGCCGGTGTGCTGCGCGGCGGTGATCCTGGACCCGGAAAATCCCATCGTCGGTGTGAACGACTCCAAAAAACTAAGCGAAAAAAAGCGCGAGGCGCTGTTCGACGAGATCAAAGAAAGGGCCCTGGCCTGCCAGGTCGTCTTCGTGAGCCCGGAGGAGATCGACGAGAAGAACATCCTCTGGGCCACCATGGCCGGCATGGAGCGGGCGGTGGCGGGGCTCGACCCCGCGCCCGCTTTCGCGGTGGTGGACGGCAACCGGGTGCCCCCCGGCCTTGCGGTGCCCGCCCTGGCCCAGGTCAAGGGGGACGGTGTCTGCGCCAGCGTGGCGGCGGCCTCCATCCTGGCCAAGGTCAGCCGTGACCGGTATATGCAGGAGCTGGACCGGCAGTATCCCCAGTACCAGCTGGCAAAGCACAAGGGCTATCCCACAAAGCTCCACTATGAACTGCTGGAGAAATACGGCATCCAGCCCTTTTACCGGCGCAGTTTTTTGAAAAAGCTGGGGTATTGACCCATGGACAAAAAGGAGTTCGGCCAAAAGGGGGAGGCGGCGGCGGCCCGGTATTACCTGGACCGGGGCTGCCGGCTGCTGGCCCACGGCTACCGCACCCGGCTGGGAGAGCTGGATCTGGTGCTGGAAGAGGGGGACACGGTGGTGGTGGCGGAGGTGAAGAGCCGCGCCGCCGGCTCGCTGGTCCCCGCCGCCCAGGCGGTGGACACGGCCAAGCAGCGGCGGCTCATCCTGGCCGCCCAGAGCTTTTTGCAGCAGCAGGAGCTCGCCGACCGCCCGGTGCGCTTTGACGTGGTGGAGGTGTCGCCCGCGGCGGGCGGCGGCCTGCTGGTACACTGCATCAAAAATGCATTTGAGCTGTGAGGTTCACGCCATAAAGACAGAGGGGGAGATCGCTATGGAATTCTATACCACACGGGGGTCCGGCGCGTCGGTGAGCGCCGCCGGGGCCATCTGCAAAGGCCTTGCGCCGGACGGCGGCCTGTTCGTGCCCGCCGCGTTCCCGGCCCTTTCGCTGGAGCAGGCGCTTGCCCAGCCGGACTATCCGTCGCTGGCGGCGCTGGTGCTGGAGCAGTTCCTCACCGACTATGACCCCGCCTTTCTGCGGGATACGGTGGGCCAGGTCTACGGGGCGGCGTTTGGCGAGGGCGTGGCGCCGGTGCGGCCGGTGGAGCCGGGCCTGTACAGCATGGAGCTGTGGCATGGGCCCACCTGCGCGTTCAAGGATTTCGCGCTGCAGCTGATGCCCCGGCTGCTGGTCAAGGCCAAGGAGATGCTGGGCGACGCCAGCACCACGGCCATCCTGGTGGCCACCTCCGGCGACACCGGCAAGGCGGCCCTGGCCGGCTACTGCGACGTGCCGGGCGTGACCATCACGGTGTTCTACCCCAGCCACGGCACCAGCGAGATCCAGCGGCTGCAGATGACCACCCAGCAGGGGAGCAACGTGGCCGTGTACGCGGTAAAGGGCAATTTTGACGACGCCCAGACCGGCGTAAAACGGGTCTTTTCCGACCCCGACGTGGCAGCGCAGCTGGCCGCGCGGGGGGTGCAGCTCTCCAGCGCGAACTCCATCAACTGGGGCCGGCTGGTGCCCCAGATCGTCTACTACTTCCACGCCTACTGCCAGCTGGTGCGCACCGGCGGCCTGCGTGCAGGGGAGCCGGTGGATTTCTGTGTGCCCACCGGCAACTTCGGCGACATCCTGGCCGGCTGGTACGCAAAACAGATGGGCCTGCCGGTGGGCAGGCTGATCTGCGCCTCCAACAAAAACGACGTGCTCACCGAGTTCTTCGCCTCCGGCGTTTACAACGCCCGGCGGCCGTTCTACCGCACCTCCTCGCCCTCCATGGACATCCTGGTGTCCTCCAATCTGGAGCGGCTGCTCTGGCACATGGCGGGCCCCGAGCGGGTCAAAGCCTGGATGGAGCAGCTGGCCCGGGAGGGTCGCTACCAGGTGGAGCCGGAGGTGATGGAGCGCATCCGCGCCGACTTTGGCGCCGCCTGCGCCGACGATGAGGCGGCTGCGGGCCAGATCCGCGCCCTGTTTGAGCAGCAGGGCTACCTCTGCGACCCTCACACCGCGGTGGCGTACCTCGCGGCGCGTCGGCACAAAGGGCAGGCGCCCATGGTGGTGCTCTCCACCGCCAGCCCGTTCAAGTTCCCCAAGGACGTGCTCAAGGCCCTGGGCCAGGAGGCTCCCGCGGACGAGTTCGAGGCCATGGCCGCGCTGGAAGCCCGCGCCTGCATCCCCGCGCCCCGGGCGCTGGCCTGCCTGCGGAGCCTGCCCGAGCGGTTCGAGCGCACCATTCCCCCCGAAGCCATCCGGGACGCGGCGCTGGGCGCGCTGTGAAACAGCAAAAAAACGACCCGCGAAGAGAAACTTCGCGGGCCGTTTTGGGCGCAGACGTTTGCCGGGCTCACACCTCGGTAAAGGTCTCGCACTTGGTCCTGCCGATGTCGTCGCAGCAGTTGTTCACGTGGATGCTGCCTGCGGTGCAGCAACTGGAACCGTTGTTGTACACGCAGTTTTTGACATCACAGCAGATGCCGTTGATCACAGGCTCGTTCGCGTTCATGTTTTACCCCCCTTTTCTGCAACTATTGTGCCCGGCCGGCCAATGATTTATCAGGAGGTGTCCATGGCAATATTTGTAATCGGCGATCTGCATCTCTCGCTGGGCGCCGACAAACCGATGGACAAATTCCCCGGCTGGCAGGGCTATGTGCAGCGCATCCGGGACAACTGGCTGCGCTGTGTGGGCCCGGAGGACACGGTGGTGCTGGCAGGGGATACCAGCTGGGGCATGAAGTTGGAGGAGGCGGCCCCCGACTTCGCCTTTTTGCAGGAGCTGCCGGGCAAAAAACTGCTGCTCAAGGGCAACCACGACTACTGGTGGACCACTGCCCGCAAGATGGAGACTTTTTTTCAAGCCAACGGCTTTACCAGCCTGGCCCTTTTGCACAACAACGCCCATCTGGTGGAGGGCTGTGCTGTGTGCGGCACCCGCAGCTGGATGTTCGAGCCGGACGAGCCCCACGACGAAAAGGTCATGGCCCGGGAGCTGGGCCGGCTGGAAATGAGCCTGGCGGCGGCGGGCAACGGGCCGGAGGAGAAGCTGGTCTTTCTGCACTACCCACCGGTGTATCCCGGCGCAAGCGCCCCCCAGGTGGTGGAGATGCTCCACCGGTTCGGGGTAAAGCGCTGCTTTTACGGCCACCTGCACGGGGCCGCCACCCGTGCCGCGGTGCAGGGCATGGTGGACGGGGTGGAATATCGCCTTATTTCGGCGGATTCTCTTCGGTTTTGCCCCTATAAAATTGAGCCGGGGTATAGCTTTTTAAGCGCGTCTGTGATATAATAAACTGAATTTCTTTGTACGGAGGAAATACAATGAATCTGGTCAAAAGCGAAAAGCTCGAAAAAAGTATGCACGAGCTGCAATTCTCGGTGGATGCCGACGTCTTCAAGGCGGCCATCGACAAGGCTTTCAAGCGTGAGGGCAAAAAGTACAACGTTCCCGGTTTCCGCAAGGGCCACGCGCCCCGCGCGGTGATCGAAAAAATGTACGGCGCCGACATCTTCCACTACGACGCCATCAACGACCTGTTCCCCGAGGCCTATGAAGCCGCCGTGGCCGCCGCCGGCATCGAGCCGGTGGGCCGCCCCGAGGCGGACGTGGTCTCCGAGAGCCTGGACGAGGGCGTGGTGCTCAAGGTTACCGTGGCGGTGAAGCCCGAGATCAAGGTGGGCGGCTACACCGGTTTAAAGGCCACCCGAAAGGTCAATACTGTGGACGACGCCGACGTGGACGCCGAGATCACCCGTATGCAGGAGCGCAACGGCCGCATCATCACCCGCGAGGGCAAGGCCGAAAACGGCGACACCGTGGACATGGACTTCGAGGGCTTTGTGGACGGCGTCGCCTTTGAGGGCGGCAAAGCCGAGCATTACAGCCTGGTGCTGGGCAGCGGCAGCTTCATCCCCGGCTTTGAGGACCAGCTCATCGGCCACGAGGCGGGCGAGGAGCTCGACGTGAACGTCACTTTCCCCGAGGAGTACCAGGCCAAGGAGCTGGCCGGCAAGCCGGCCGTCTTCAAGATCAAGCTGCACGAGATCAAGACTCGTGAGCTGCCTGCTCTGGACGACGAGTTCGCCAAGGACGTGAGCGAGTACGACACCCTGGACGAGCTGAAAGCCAGCATCCGCAAGGGCATGGAAGAGCAGAACGCCAAGCAGGCCGACCTGGCCGTGGAGAACGACCTGGTGGACCAGGTTATCGCCACCATCGAGGGGGATATCCCCGAGGTCATGTACGAGAACCGGATGGACGAGGCCGTGCGCGACTTCGAGTACCGTCTGGCGCAGCAGGGCCTTAAGCTGGATATGTACCTGCAGTACATGGGCCAGACCATGGAGACGTTCCGCGCCTCGTTCAAGGAGCAGGCGGAGAAGCAGGTAAAGATCCGCCTGGCGCTGGAGGCCGTTGTGGCCGCCGAGCAGATCGTGGCCACCGATGAGGAGCTGGAAGCCGAGCTGCAGCGCATCGCCGACAACTACAAGATGGAGCTGGAAAAGGTCAAAGAGCTGGTCAACGCCGACGAGGTGAAGAAAGACCTGGCTGTGAACAAGGCCATCGACTTCATCAAGGACCACGCCGAGATCACCGAGGAGAAGGTCGCCAAAGAGGGCTGAGCCCTTTCCGGCGCCTTTACATAGCCGTCCTGCCTTTTGACCGATACGCGCTCTACGGCCCGTATCGGTCAATTTTGCAAGGCAGCTTGCATTTTTTACTGGGAGGTACAGCCAAATGAGTTTGGTTCCTTACGTTGTGGAGCAGACCGCCCGCGGCGAGCGCTCTTACGACATCTTTTCCCGCCTGCTGAACGACCGCATCATCATGCTCAGCGATGAGGTCAACGACGCCACCGCCAGCCTGGTGGTGGCCCAGCTGCTCTACCTGGAGGGGCAGGACAGCGAAAAGGACATCAGCCTGTACATCAACAGCCCGGGCGGGTCCATCAGCGCCGGCATGGCCATCCACGACACCATGCAGTATATCAAGTGTGACGTGTCAACCATCTGCATGGGCATGGCCGCCTCCATGGGCGCGTTCCTGCTGGCCAGCGGCGCCAAGGGCAAGCGGCTGGCGCTGCCCAACGCCGAGATCATGATCCATCAGCCGCTGCTCAGCGGCCTGCAGGGGCAGACCACCGACATCAAGATCCACGCCGACCACCTGGTCCGCACCCGCGAGCGGATGAACCGGATGCTCAGCGAGTACACCGGCCAGTCGCTGGAGAAGATCATGGCGGACACCGAGCGCGACAACTTCATGTCCGCCCAGGAGGCCGCGGACTACGGCCTGATCGACGCGGTCATCACCAAACGATAACCATTCCGCGGGGGCGCCCCGGTGCTCCCGCGCTGTTCAGGGGTAACTATGGCGAACAATTCTAACGGAAAAGACAAAGAAAAGAACCTGCGCTGCAGCTTCTGCGGCAAGAGCCAGGACGACGTGGAGCGGATGATCATCGGCCCGGGCGTGAACATCTGCAGCGAGTGCATCACGCTGTGTCATTCGCTGCTGGACGAGGACGCAAAGCCCGACGCGCCCCGGCCCGCCGCCCGCCGGGGCGGCCGCAACGCCGCCCCCACCCTGGACCCGGTGAACGTGCTCACCCCCGCCGAGATCAAGGAGGGGCTGGACAGGTACGTCATCGGCCAGGACGAGGCCAAGCGGGTGCTGGCGGTGTCGGTGTACAACCACTACAAGCGCATCCTCAGCGGCGAGAGCCAGAACGAGGTGGAGCTGCAAAAGAGCAACGTGCTGCTGCTGGGGCCCTCCGGCGTGGGCAAGACCCTGCTGGCCCAGACCCTGGCCAAGATGCTGGGCGTGCCTTTTGCCATCGCCGACGCCACCACCCTCACCGAGGCGGGCTACGTGGGCGAGGACGTGGAGAACATCCTGCTCAAGCTCATCCAGGCGGCGGACTTCGACGTGAAGCGGGCGGAGATCGGCATCATCTACATTGATGAGATCGACAAGATCACCCGCAAGAGCGAGAACCCCTCCATCACCCGGGACGTGGGCGGCGAGGGGGTGCAGCAGGCCCTCTTGAAGATCCTGGAGGGCACCGTGAGCAACGTGCCGCCCCAGGGCGGGCGCAAGCATCCCCAGCAGGAGTTCATCCAGATCGACACCAAAAACATCCTGTTCATCTGCGGCGGCGCTTTCGACGGGCTGGACAAATACATCCAGCGCCGCACCGACGCCTCCTCCCTGGGCTTCGGCAGCAAGCTGCGGGACACCTCGGTGCAGGAGAAGCAGAACCTGCTGCGCAAGGTGGAGCCGGACGATCTGGTCAAATTCGGCCTGATCCCCGAGCTCATCGGCCGCCTGCCGGTGGTAACCGTGCTGGACGCCCTGGACGAGGACGCCCTGATCCGGGTGCTCAAGGAGCCCAAAAACAGCATCATCAAGCAGTATCAGGCCTTGATGGCGATGGACAACGTGGAGCTGGAGTTCACCGAGGACGCCCTGCGGGCGGTGGCCAAAAAGACCATCGAGCGCAAGAGCGGCGCCCGCGGCCTGCGAAGCGTCATGGAGGAGATCCTGATCCCCATCATGTACCAGGTGCCCAGCGACGCCACCATCATCAAGGTGACCATCACCCCCGACACCGTGGCGGGGGGCGAGCCCCAGCTGGAATACGGCGCGGTGCGAAAGCGCTACAAGAACACGGTACCCATGGTGTAAATTGCTGTAAAGTTACTTTGCCTTACATGCAAAATCAAGCGAAACGAGCGGTACGAGCAGTTTGCCCGTACCGCTTTTGGGAGGGAAGAGCCCTATGTCTGAACGTGTGAAGATCAAGGTGGAGCACGGCCTGCTCCATCTGCCTGCCATCGCCCTGCGGGGGCTCGTGGTGTTCCCCGGCAGCGTCATCCATTTTGAGGTGGGCCGGGAGAAGAGCATTGCCGCCGTGGAATGGGCCATGGCCAATTCCAGCCCTCTTTTCCTCATCACCCAGCAGGAGATGGATGTGGAGCAGCCCACCGCCGAGGACCTGTACCGCTACGGCGTGGTGGCCCAGGTCAAACAGGTGATGCGTGTCTCCGACGAGCTGGTCAAGGTTCTGGTGGAGGGGCAGTACCGGGCGCGTCTGCTGTCGGCGGACGCCGGCGAGAAGATGCTCACCGTCACGGTGAAAGAGGCCCCGGTGCGGGGCCTGCGTCAGGGGGCCAGCGTGGATGCCGAGGCGCTGGTCCGCAGCCTGAAGCTGGCCTTTGAGGCCTACCTCCAGCTCAACCCCCGTATGCCCAAGGATGTGGTGTTCACCGTCTTCTCCAGCAGCGACGCGGCCTTTCTCAGCGAGTATCTGCCGGCGAACCTGCTGCTGAAATACCAGGACAAGCAGGCGGTGCTGGACCAGAGCACCCTGATGGGGCGGCTGCAGACCACCCTGGAGCTGCTGAACCGGGAGAACCAGGTGCTCCAGCTGGAAAAGGAGATCCAGGACAAGGTCAACGACCAGATGGAGAAAAACCAGCGGGACTACTATCTGCGGGAGCAGATGCGGGCCATCGCCAACGAGCTGGACGGCGACGACGACGTGCGCTACGAGGCGGACCGGTACTTACAGAAGATCCATTCGCTGCCGCTGCCCGCCGAGGCGGTGGAAAAGCTGGAAAAGGAGGCCGAGCGCCTGGGCAAGATGCAGGGCAACACCCAGGAGGCGGCGGTGATCCGCACCTACCTGGACACCTGCCTTGGGCTGCCCTGGGGCGTTTACACCACCGACGACCTGGACCTCTCCCGCATCCAGATCCTGCTGGACAAGGAGCACTACGGCCTGAAAAAGGTCAAAGAGCGCATTTTGGAGCTGTTGGCGGTGCGAAAGCTCGCCCCCGAGGCCAAAGGACAGATCATCTGCCTGGCGGGCCCTCCGGGCGTGGGCAAGACCAGCATCGCCCACTCCATTGCCGGCTGCATGGGCCGCAACTACGCCCGCATGAGTCTGGGCGGCGTGCGGGACGAGGCCGAGATCCGGGGCCACCGGCGCACCTATGTGGGGGCGCTGCCCGGCAAGATCATCAGCGCCGTGTCCACCGCCAAGAGCATGAACCCGCTGATCCTGCTGGACGAGATCGACAAGCTGGCCAGCGACTTCCGGGGCGACCCCGCCGCGGCGCTGCTGGAGGCGCTGGACCCGGAGCAGAACCACGCCTTTAAGGATCACTATCTGGACATTCCGTTCGACCTTAGCGGGGTACTCTTCATCACCACCGCCAACGACCTGTCCACCATCCCGGCGCCCCTGCTGGACCGGATGGAGGTCATCGAGCTGCCCAGCTACACCCGCCAGGAGAAGTTCAACATCGCCAAGCGCCATCTTGTGCCCAAGCAGCTGAAAAAGAACGGTCTGGCCGGCCATGTGAACCTCACCGCCGGGGCCATCTACGGCCTCATCGACGGCTACACCCAGGAGGCTGGCGTCCGCGGGCTGGAGCGGGCCATCACCGAGGCGCTTCGCAAGTGCGCCCGGCAGGTGGCGGCGGGGGAGCGGGACAAGGTCACCATCACCGCCGCCAACCTGGAAAAACTCATGGGCCCCCGCCGGATAAAGCCCGACTTCTTCAACCGGGTCAACGCGGTGGGCATCGCCAACGGCCTGGCCTGGACCAGCGTGGGCGGGGCCATCCTGCCCATCGAGGTACAGGCGGTGCCGGGCGGCAGCGGCAAGATCGAGCTCACCGGCTCGCTAGGCGACGTGATGAAAGAGAGCGCCCATCTGGCGGTGACCTTTGCCCGGGTCCACGCGGGGGAATACGGCATCGACCCGGAGCAGTTCAAGACCATCGACCTGCACATCCACGCCCCCGAGGGCGCGGTGCCCAAGGACGGCCCCTCCGCCGGCGTCACCCTGACCACCGCCCTGATTTCCTGCCTGTCCGGGGTGGCGGTGCGCTCCGACGTGGCCATGACCGGTGAGATCACTCTCCACGGCGACGTGCTGCCCATCGGCGGCCTCAAGGAGAAGAGCATGGCGGCCTACCGCCAGGGCATCAAAACGGTGCTCATCCCCCAGGCCAACGTCAGCGACCTGTATGAGGTGGACGACGAGGTGAAAAATGCCATCCGCTTTGTGCCGGTGAGCCATCTGGAGCAGGTGCTCTCCCACGCGCTGCTCACCCCCCGACACGCCCGCGCCGGCCATCCGGCGGCAGGGGAGCAAGAGAGCAAAAACACCGCGCCGGCTCCCGTTCCCGCAGCGGGGCAGCGGCCCATCGGCTCCAGCCTGCGCCAGTGAGCAAAAGGAGAAAGCTATGAACTTTCAAAAGGCGGAATTCCAGGCCTCCTACGGCCTTTCCAGCCAGCTGCCCGACAGCGACCGGCCGGAGTTCGTGTTTTCCGGCCGGTCCAATGTGGGCAAGTCCAGCCTGATCAACCGGCTGTGTTCCCGCAAGGGGCTGGCGCGGGTGAGCTCCACCCCCGGCAAGACCGCCACCATCAACTTCTACGCGGTGGACACGACCTATTTCGTGGACCTGCCGGGCTACGGCTACGCCAAGGTCTCCGGCGCCGACCGCCAGCGGTGGGACCAGCTCATCAACAGCTATTTCGACGCGCCCCGCCACCGGGCGCTGCTGGTGCAGCTGCTGGACAGCCGCCACGCCCCCTCGGCGGACGACCGGCAGATGCTGGACTACCTGCGCCACCGGGGCATCCCCTTTGTGGCCGCCCTCACCAAGGCGGACAAGCTCAAAAAAAGCGAGCTGGCCGCAAAAGAGGCGGAATTCGCCTTTCTGCGGGAGGAGTACGGCTGTAAAGCCATCATACTTGTCAGCAGCGAAAACGGCCTGGGCGTGGAGGAACTGCGCCGGCTTTTGGCCGACGCGGTGCCAGAGGGAGACTGAGCGGATGCCCTACAACGAATTTGCCTACTTTTACGACGAGCTCAACGGCGAGGCGGACTACGACGTCCTTTACACCTATGTAAAAGGCCAGCTGGAGGAGCACGGCGTAACACAGGGCATCGTGGCGGACCTGGGCTGCGGCACCGGGGATCTGACCCTGATGCTCACCCAGGCGGGCTACGACATGATCGGGGTGGACCAGTCGGAGGAGATGCTGGCCGTTCTGCGGGAAAAGGCGGACGAGCTGGGCATTGCCGACCGGCTGTTGCTGCTCCGGCAGGATATCCTGGAGCTGGACCTTTTTGGCACCATCCGGGCGGCGGTGTCCACCTTTGACACCTACAACCACATCGGCCCCGCGCCCCGCTTTGAAAAGGCGGTGGAAAAGGCCGCATTTTTCATGGAAAAGGGCGGGGTGTTCCTGTTCGACCTGAACACCCCCTACAAACACCGGCAGGTCCTGGCGGACAACGAGTTCGTGCTGGAGGGCCCGGATGCTGTCTGCCGCTGGAAAAACGCCTGTTCGCCGGCGGGGGAGCGGGTGGACATCGCCATCTCCATTGATTACCTGGACACCGGCGAGACCTTTCGGGAGGAATTTTCCGAGTACACCTACGAGGCCGACTACGTAAAGGCCGTGCTGGAGAGAGCCGGCTTCCGGCTGGCGGCGCTGCGGGACGGGGAGACCTTTGGCCCCCTGCGTCCGGACAGCCAGCGGTACATCTTCACGGCGATCAAACAATACACACAACTGGAGAAAGATCACAATGGCTAATATGCTTCGCGGCATTTCCGACAACGGCGGCGTTGTCTTTTACTGTGTGGATTCCACCGCTCTGGTGGCCGAGGCCGAGCGCATCCACAAGACCAGCGCGGTGACCAGCGCGGCCCTGGGGCGGCTGCTCACAGCCGCCTCCATGATGGGCATCACCCTGAAAAGCGAGGAGGACTCGCTCACCCTGCGTCTGGCGGGGGGCGGCCCTGCCGGCACCGTGCTGGCGGTGGCGGACGGCAAGGGCTGTGTCAAGGGCTATGTGCAGAACCCGGTGGTGGAGCTGCCCCTGCGGGCGGACGGCAAGCTGGACGTGGGCCGTGCCGTGGGTAAAAACGGCACCCTGAGCGTGGTGCGTGACCTGGGCCTGAAAGAGCCCTATGTGGGGCAGATCCCCCTGGTGAGCGGCGAGGTGGCGGAGGACATCACCGCCTATTACGCCACCAGCGAGCAGACTCCCACCGTTTGCGCTTTGGGGGTGCTGGTGAACCCGGACCTGACCATCCAGTGCGCCGGCGGCTACATGATCCAGTTGCTGCCCGGCGCCACCGACGACGAGATCACCCGGCTGGAAAACAACATTTCCAAGGCCCCCAGCGTGACCCGGCTGCTGCAGCAGGGGCTGGACCCCAAGGGCATCATGGAATTGGTGCTGGACGGCTTTGACCCCCAGGTGCTGGACGAGTACCAGGTGGGCTACCGGTGCGACTGCAGCCTTGCCCGGGTGGAGCGGGCGCTGGTGAGCATGGGCCGCCAGGAGCTGGAGACACTGGCAAAAGAGGAAAAAATCGTGGAAGTGAATTGCCAATTCTGCGACAAAAAGTATTCGGTGGACGTGGCCAAACTGCTGAAAACCCTTTAAACAAGCGGTTTTTTGCATGGTTTTCGCAGTGTTGGACAAACTAAAATAAAGTTGAGAAATGCTCTTGACAAAGCAGGAAAGATGCGGTAAAATAAACAACGTCGCCAAAAGACATCACAAACGCACATCCTGCGATCTGCGGCTTTAGCTCATCTGGTAGAGCGCCACCTTGCCAAGGTGGAGGTAGCGAGTTCGAGCCTCGTAAGCCGCTCCACTTTGGAAGTTTAGCTCAGCTGGGAGAGCATCTGCCTTACAAGCAGAGGGTCAGCGGTTCGAGCCCGTTAACTTCCACCACTGTGGCCCGGTAGTTCAGTCGGTTAGAACGCTAGCCTGTCACGCTAGAGGTCGTGAGTTCGAGCCTCATCCGGGTCGCCATTATGCCTCTGTAGCTCAGTTGGTAGAGCAGGGGACTGAAAATCCCCGTGTCATTGGTTCGATTCCGATCGGAGGCACCATTTTGCGGCTTTAGCTCATCTGGTAGAGCGCCACCTTGCCAAGGTGGAGGTAGCGAGTTCGAGCCTCGTAAGCCGCTCCAAAAACGGAACCGGTGCTCCGGTTTCCATACGGTGCCGTGGCCAAGTGGTAAGGCAAAGGTCTGCAAAACCTTCATTCACCGGTTCAAATCCGGTCGGCACCTCCAAAAAAAGACAAGTCCCAACGGGGCTTGTCTTTTTTTGTGTCACGCCCTGCATAGCGGGCGCCGCTTGATAAACAGGTCACAGCCCCAGCCCGTTGACCCAGCTTTTCAGCTGCGCCTGGTCCAGCCGGCCGTTGAGCATCCGTCCGTCTTTGATGGTCGCCCCCGGCGCGCAGGGGCGCAGGTCCTGTGCTGTTTTTCCCAGCCCGCTGCCGCCGGAGGTGGCAAAGAGCACGATGGTCTTGCCGGAAAGATCATACTGCTCCAGAAAGCTGTTGATGATGGTGGGCGCGGTGTACCACCAGACAGGGAAGCCCAAAAAGATCACATCATGGCCTGCCACCGGGGCATTCGTGTCCGCCAGCGCCGGGCGGGAGGACTTGTCCGCCATCTCCACGCTGCTGCGGGAGGTCTTGTCCCGCCAGTCAAGGTCCGCGGCGGTGTAGGGAACCGCCGGCAGGATCCGGTAAAGCTCCGCCCCCGCCGCCTTGGCCAGCACCTGCGCCGCCCGCTCAGTGACGCCGCTGGCGGAAAAATATGCTACCAATGGGTTTTTCATGAAAAACGCCTCCTTTTGGCTTTATTGTATTCCTCCGGCCCCGAAAAGTAAAATACTCCTTTTCTATCCAATATCATTCGTTAAAGGCATGACACAGCTTGCGTTATGCCCCATGTCGTGATAGGATGGAGGAAAGGAGGGAAGACCATGGAGCTGCGCGTACTGAAATACTTTCTGGCGGTGGCCCGGGAGGAGAACATCACCCGGGCGGCGGCACTGCTCCACCTGACCCAGCCCACCCTTTCCCGTCAGCTTATGCAGCTGGAGGAGGAGCTTGGGGTGAAGCTCTTTCACCGGGGCCAATACCGGATCGTGCTCACCGACGAGGGGATGCTGCTGCGCCGGCGGGCTCAGGAGCTGGTGGATCTGGCGGATAAGACCGCCCGAGAGTTCGCCTGCCGGGAGACCGAGCTGATGGGGGAGATCGCCCTGGGCGCGGGGGAGACCCGAAGCATGACCTTTTTGTCTCAGGCCATCGGCTCCTTTCGGGCGCTCCATCCAAAGGTGTGCTTCCGCATCTTCAGCGCCAATGCGGACGACATAAAGGAGCGGCTGGATATGGGCCTTTTGGATATGGGCCTGCTCACCGAGCCGGTGGACGTGGGCCGGTACGCCTTTTGCCGGATGGGAGAAAAGGACCTCTGGGGCGTGCTGGTGCGGGCGGACTCGCCCCTTGCCCTGCAAAATGGGGTGAGCCCTGAAGACCTGGAACGGGTCCCCCTGCTGATCAGCGGCCGGGAGAGCGTCCAGCGGGAGCTTGCCAGCTGGTTTGGCGACCGGTGGTCCCGCCTGGAGGTGGCGGCCACCTTTAACCTGGTCCTCAATGCCGCCAACATGGTGCGGTGCGGCGTGGGCGTCGCTTTGTGCTTCGATCTGAACATGGCCTTTGACGACCTGCGCTTTTTGCCGCTGGTACCCAAAAAGGAGACCGGTACCGTCCTTGTATGGAAAAAGGACCAGACCCTCACCCCGGCCGCCCAGGCGTTCCACCAGCACATCAAAAATACACAGGAGGCATTTCTGAAAAAAGAAAATAAGTATTCGACATAAGTCCCGGATCCGTTTACAATGAAGGCGTCCCCAAAGCCGTTTTGGCGCGGGGGCGCCTGCATTTTTTGGGGGAGGAACGGGTCATGACCATGGGAGAGGCAAGCGAGCGGTACGGCATCCCTTTGTACATCCTGCGGGAGTACGGGGCCTGGGGCCTGGGCGGCGCGGCGGCGGAGGCGGGCCGGTACAACGACAGGGACATCCAGCGGCTGAGCGTTTTGATGAGCCTCCACGACATGGGCTTTGCCTCCGCCGAGGCGGAAGTCTATATGGGGCTGCTGGAACAGCCCCACAGCGAGGACGAGCGTCTGCGGATGCTGGAGGAAAAGCGAAGCGCCGTTCTGGCGGAGATCCACACCAGGGAGCGTCAGCTTCAGCGGCTGGACTATCTGCGCCACGAGATCCGAAAAGCACAAAGACAAGACGGGAGGTAAACGCGATGAAACGAGTTATCCTTGCAATGGCATCCCTCTTGCTGGTTGGAGCCCTTGGGGGGTGCGCCGACGGGGAAAGGGCACAGAGCGGGCAGGAGGCGGTCACCTCCGCCACCGTGTCCGCAACGGTGGAACCCTTTGCGTCTGCGGAGAGCACGCCGGACGCATCCCAGCCGCAAACCGGGGAACAACAGGAGAGTAAGGTGCTGGTGGCCTGCTTCTCTGCCACCGGCAACACCGCTGCCGTCGCGGAACATATCCAGGCGATCCTGGACGCGGATTATTTTGCGATCGAACCCCAGCAGCCCTACACCGCCGAAGATCTGGATTACGGCAGCGACGGCTGCCGTGCAGATCTGGAGCAGAGCGACCCTGACGCCCGGCCCGCCATTTCAGCGCTGCCGGAGCACCCGGAGCAGTATGACGTGCTGTTTCTGGGCTACCCCATCTGGCTTGCGTACCATAAATTGATACAATGCACCCAAATTGCATGAATGGGTGCATTTCAAATTTACATATAAAGTTTTTGTTTTCGCTCCTGCGGTTGGCAGGGGCTTTTTTTATTGCCGAAAAAAGAAAAGCACATCTTTCCCCCTTGCGGAAGTGATGTGCTTTCAATGGCGTCCATCAAATCAAGAAGTATCTTTTTCTGCCTGTCTGTCAAAGTACTCCATTTTGAAAAGAGTTTCTGCTGCTCTTGGGTCAACGGCGTTTCTTCATCCTCGGCAAAGAACTGAGCCAGTGTGATGCCAAACGCCCTGCATACTGCCTCCAGAGTCGGCAGTGTAGGAGCGTTATTTCTGTTGAACATATTTGTAACGGTGGAGTGGGAAAGATTCGCTTCCTTTGCCAAACGGTAGTCCGTCCATTTCCGTTCTTCCATTAACGCCTTTATGCGTCCTTGTACATCCATATCATCACCTACCTATCTGTATCTATTCTAAGTCCCAGAATGGTGCTCTAATAGTCACAATCAGTAGCTACTATGTAGCTGACAAGGCCTCGTGAAAACGGGGCTTTTCTTTTTATGGGCTTCGGTCCGGAGTCAACCTCCTATTAAAATATTTCTTGCGGAAACACTAAGAACTAAAGGAGGAACGATTTATGGAATCAACGATTTATGGATATATACGAGTATCCACCAAAGAACAATGCGAGGAGCGCCAGCTTATCGCCCTGCGGGAATTTCCGGTGCCGGAGGAAAACATCTTCATGGACAAGCTCAGCGGGAAGGATTTTAACCGCCCGCAGTACAAAAAACTCCTGCGGAAGCTGAAACGGGGCGACATTCTGGTGATTAAGTCCATTGACCGCCTGGGGCGCAACTACGAGGAAATCCTGAACCAGTGGCGGATCATCACAAAGGAAAAACAAGCCGACATCGTGGTGCTGGATATGCCGCTTCTGGATACCCGGCAGACCGGCAGGGATCTGACCGGAACCTTCGTGGCAGACCTCGTTTTACAGATCCTTTCCTATGTGGCGCAGACCGAACGGGAGAACATCCGCCAGCGTCAGATGGAGGGTATCGCCGCCGCAAAGCTGAGGGGCGTCCAGTTTGGGCGGCCGCGAAAACCGGTGCCGGAGGAATTTTTTCGTCTGAAAGAGCGATGGGAACGGAAAGAGATCAGCTCCCGGCAGGCGGCAAAGGAGCTTCATATCGCCCAGGACACCTTTCTTCGCTGGGTACACGAGCGGGAAACAGAAATTTTTGTCGGGAAAAGGTAGAGAATTTCGGTCGTTCCTTTATACATATTTTTCAGTATGTTTTAGCGGATATTTGAGCCGTACAAGATGAAATGACCGCTAAAACACAGCTTGATTTATTATACACCGTGTGAACGGAAAATACTGCTTTTTCGGTCAGGCTGTATGTACCTGTCCGATCTGCACCAGCCGAGGCTCCTGCCTGCGATCCGGCGGGCGCTCTGTAACATTCCCCCTGAGCAGTTCAGCCTGTGGGAATGGCAGGACGCAGTGGCTTATATCACGGAAGAATCCCTTTCGTTTGAAAGCCCGGAGCAGGCGGCTGACTACCTGAAAAATTACCGAGTACGACAAGAAACAGGAGGAAGCTATGAAATATAAAACCAGAACAATGGCAAAGCGATGGCTTGCGGTAATCCTCTGCTTATGTATGATCTTCCCCTCTGCGGTGACGCTCATTTCCGCAGCGGAAGAACCGGCCTATACAGGCGGGCCATGCGAACATCACACAGAGCATACCGCAGAGTGCGGCTATGTAGAAGCCGTGGAGGGTCAGCTTTGCCCCCACGTCCGCGATGAAAATTGTGGTTATCAGGAGCCGACTGAGGAAATTCCTTGCGCTCATGTCCACGATGACTCCTGCGGCTATCAAGCCGCCGTGGCGGAAATTCCCTGCGACAAGGAATGTATCGATGAAGATGGCGACGGAAATATCGACCATCAGGAGGGCTGCGCTTACCAGCCTGCGATGGCAGAACAGCCCTGCACCCATACCCATGACGAAAACTGCGGGTATCAGGCAGCTACGGATGGAAGCCCCTGTGCCCATGCTCACAATGAGGACTGCGGCTATGTAGAAGCTGTGGAGGGCCAGCCTTGCACATTTGTCTGTGAGATTTGCAGCGGAGAACAAGAGGCGCAGACCCCACTGTCCGAAGATGACATTGAGATTACCTTAAACAATCCGGTGGGCTATGTGAATCAGGAATATAACCTGCTGGAAAAGGCAACGGTAACGCCGGAGGAGGACAAAGACGGCAACCCGATCCAGCTTCGCATTACAGGCTTGCAGGCCAATCCCGAAAATGCAGCGTATGAATGGAGCAATCCGGTTTTGAAGGTTACTTCAAATGAGAATGTTGCCTTTACCGTGACCTATGAAGCCTATGTGGAACTGGAAAACACGCAGGAAGGACAGGAAACGGAAAAAGTCCTTGCGACCAAACAATTCACCTTTACGGTTTTTGTTTCTGGCGAGATTGGCGACAGACTGGATGGAGACTTCGCCTATATTTCTGACGCTTATCTGGTGGAGGATGAAGAAACGGAGTCAAAACTGGCGATCCGCACCGGCACTGCGCCCTGGGATGAGGACGACAGCGCCGGAAACGACAGCGGCCCATTGAACAATACGGTGCGCTCCTTTGACGTGGTGACCTACACGGCGGCTTTCAAAACACAAGTGCGTTCGGGAAGCCCGTACACCGCTTATAAGACCGGGACGGTCTATTATGAATTTGTGGTGGAAGGCACCGGGGATCTGGTGCGGTTTGAAACCGAGTCCATGGGCTGGATGACCGCCAAAGCCGAAGGAAAATTTGATGTCACAGAAGAAACCCACGATGGAAAGACCTATCAGGTGCTGCGGGGCAGCTTCCTGGCGGAACCGTCTGACGGGAACCCAGCCGCTATTGGAAACAGCTATCAGGAGCTGAACATCGCCCTCCGTGTGCTGGCCATGACGCAGGGCGATACGGTAAAACCACAATTCACCTTCTGGCTGGAGGGCAACGATGTGCCGGAGGATGGGCTTGTGACCGGAAGCGGCCATTCCTGTTCTGTCCATAATGAGGAAGAATACAAGACCATTGATGCTCCTGATGTGAGCGTCACTTCCGCTCCGAGATTTAATGTGCGAATTGTAAATGGGCATCAGAGCGTGAACCAGACAGTAGGAACATTCGATTTTTCCACGGGAAATGAACTGGCTCAGAATAGAGATGCCGGTACAAAAGAAGGTCGGATTCAGGCATTTGGTGCGGTAATTCAGATTGTCGGCAAAAGTCCTCAGCATGGTCTTCGAGGGTGCGAACTGCCTGACGGTTCGCCTATTACATTTGATTTGTCGTTGACAAGCAGCTATCTGTCCGATGAAGGCGAAACGATTACGCCGGATGATACATACGCCCCTCTCCTGTGGAGCATAGATGGGAATAGATCGCGGAACAAAAACGGTAACGTGACGCAGACGGATGAGCGAAGCCTCAGTATGGTTGCGGTTCCACGCGTTCACTATACTCCAACAAACGAAGTCGAAGATGGTCAACGATGGGGGTGCTTCGCTGGGGGACAATGGAAAGGAACACAAAATGGAGAAACAATTCAGGTAACCATTTCTGATTATGGGGTGGATTTAGAGCAACTGCCTTATAACAATATTGTAGAAGCACCTACAACGTACCAATATTACAATCCTAACAATATCAGTGGTTATTGGGATATACAGACCGCCTGTTTCTCAGCCGGAGAAATCTGGATAGTGCAGCCTTTTTATGACAGTGAAGGGAACTATATTGCAGATACATATAATTCAGGTACCTTTCAGATTACTTTGGAAGATACGAACCTGCAAATGGCCGGTGAGAGCGGCACAACGCTTGAAACTGTATCCGATAATTCCAATCAATCAGTACAGGATGATGACCGAGCCATACAGACTTCGTATCTGTCAAAACCTGGTACTATTGGTTTAGGTATTTTCTATATTCCTTATACAGAACAGGGAGATGATGGAACGCTGGCCTTAACAGAAGGTTGTCGCGGCAACGGAAAGGATTGGATTTTAAGAGGCAATTCTTTGGGGATATCTGGGTACCTTGGTCAGAATGATGCAGAAGGTCAAGCCAGGATTATCGCGGCAGATTATCTGCTCAAATTTGATGACTCATTTTTTGAGCCAGAAAAGGCAATATCACCATCACCAAACACCGCCATTCTTTATGGTGCAAAACCAGACAAAACTGGCTGGAATCATCAAGGTAAGCAGCCAGATGAAGATGGCTACGATACCGAAATGATGCAGGCGACCGCCGATGATTTGATTTTCTTTTCTTCTTTGGAGGAGTTGAAGGAGCAGGAATATACCTGTGTGGCGGTTCTCTTAGAATCACGCAGATTATTTGCAGCGGCAAATGACAATAGTCTCGCGAGAATATTAGGAAGTTCAAAAGATGACAGTGCTTTAGACGGTAACGTATTTATGATTACCCATTCCGGGGTAGCGTGGAACCGCAACGATATAAAGGCGGCAGCTGCAGAATGGTGTAACAAAGAGGAAACGGATTTGACTGAGGAAGATTACCTTTCTTATGTGCAAAACGGCTTCCCCAGCCGGGCGGGTAAGACGACTCCTCTTAAATATGACAGTGATTACCCTAAACCATCAGCAGTGATTGATTATGACACCTCGGATGCTTTGAAAAACTACACCAAATCCCAGTATGACGAGAATGGCTATGTAACAGGTACAGCAGGTGCGGGCGCAGGCGACTCCTGCCTTGTGGTAGACTACTCCACCCAGATCACCAAAAGCCCCAACCAGCCCGGAACGGATGAGGGCGGGAAAAAGCTGACCTACGACATGGACACCAGCCAGCGGGAAGTGGACTATGTCCTCTACCCCACAGCGATCCGCTCACAGGGCGAATCCACCACCGAGGGCACAAGCACGACTACAACCGTCTACATCGAGGACACCCTGCCTGCGGGATTGGAGTACATTCTGAACTCAGCCTACTACGGCGGTGAGTACACCTCCAACGGCGGCGGAAAAGCTGGAACGGTTACCGGCGGGCAGGAATTGTATCCTACCGTTACGGAGAATGACGATGGCACCACTACGCTGCTCTTTACGCTAAAGGATGTCACGATTACGGAGGAAGAAGTTACCACTATTGATCCGATCTACTACTCCTGTCTGATCGGTACGCCCGGCAATGAGGAAACCGATGTTGTGAACCAGCAGCAGCTTCTAAACTCGGTCAAGATTTGGAGTGACGATGAACAGATCCGGGATTTTGTGGCTACCAACGGCAACTATGCCGAGCAGAGCATCCAGATCAGCAAGAACCGTGGCGTGAGCTTCTCCAAAACCTCCGACCAGAAAATCGTGGATGTTGGGGATGAGATGGGCTTTACCATCCACCACGGCAACAATTCCAGCAATTCCATGGATGTGGTAGACATTGACTTCCTGCCACACAACGAGGACGGCAGGGGGACGCAGATCACCGGGCAGGTGGTGGTATCGGAGCTGACTGTCCAGAGCAAGGAACTTATCAGCGGTTTCAAGCTGTACTATACCACCGATGAGGAAAAGAGGAATACAACAGCCGCGGATTATCAAGCCGCAGATTTCACAGCGGAAAATGGCTGGACTGAGATGGAGATAGATCCGGATACCGGAGCGGTGGAGCTTCCCGACCTGACCCATGTGATCGTGGCGGTGGCCGCTGTGGGCAGATTGACACCGAACAGCACCTTGAAAATGCACATCTCCTTTGAAGTGCCGGACGGCAAGCCGGGCGAGTTTTTGGTAAACAGCTTCGGCAGCGGAGATATGGAGAGCAACGCCAGAACCTACATTGTGAACCGCCTGCTGGAAGGCGTCGTATGGCTGGATACGGACAAGGACGGCCTGCGGGAATCCGGTGAGGCCCTCATAGACGGCGTAAAAGTCACCTTGATGCAGAAAGGCAAAGATGGAAATTACACGCCATACCTGCTGGATGGGAAAGCCGTTTCTGTGGAAACCGGCAAGCAGATCAACGTGCTGACGGGAGAAACCAGCGATAACACCAGAGGCACCGGCGCTTACGGGTTCCACCATCTACCCCAGGGCGATTTTGCCGTTCAGTTTGAGAGCGGTGAAACGGTGAAGCTCGGCGATTACACGGCAACGCAGGAAAATGTGGGAACAAACGACACCATCGACTCCGACGCTACCGCGCAGGAGCAGGATGGAAAGCTGGTTTCCGCCCGCATTGAAGGGATCGAGATGCCGGAAGCCAAAAAAATCACCGTACAGACCTACGAGTCCCGCTACCATGACCTGGGCCTCTACGCTTCGCAGATCAACATCCCTGTGGAAAAGGTCTGGGACGATAATAACAACCAGGACAACAAACGCCCCGGTTCTGTAACCGTGGCACTGTATGCGAACGGTAATTCAACAGGCCAAACGCTGACTTTGAGTGAAGCGAATGGTTGGAAGGGTACCTTTGAAAATCTGGATGAATTTCTGGATGGCGAGAAGATTGACTACACCGTAAAGGAGGGGCCGGTAAACGGATATACAACCAATATCACCGAATCGCCTTCCGGGGGCTTCACCATCACCAACAGTTATACGCCGGAGACCATTACGATTTCCGGCTCCAAGACATGGGATGACAAAGACAATCAGGACGGAAAACGCCCCGATTCCATCACCATCCGTCTCTATGCCGATGGCGAGCAGGTGGATGACGTGACCGTAACCGCCGAGGATGACTGGAAATGGAGCTTTACCGGCCTGCCGAAGTACGCGGATGGTAAAGAAATTCTTTATACCATTACTGAGGATACTGTACTGGGCTATACCTCCACGGTGGACGGCTTCAATGTGACCAACACCTACACGCCGGAGCAGACCAGCGTTAC
>DXAC01000014.1 GCA_019117205.1 Candidatus Allofournierella merdigallinarum
TACTACCTGCTGGACAAATCCGAGCACGACCGGGTGAGCCGGGTCATCTTCCAGTGCCCCGGCCCGGAGGGCAAGGGCGTGCTGGTGGCCCCCACCATCCAC
Organism: Candidatus Allofournierella merdigallinarum; assembly: GCA_019117205.1. Classification (GTDB taxonomy): domain Bacteria; phylum Bacillota; class Clostridia; order Oscillospirales; family Ruminococcaceae; genus Allofournierella_A; species Allofournierella_A merdigallinarum. The sequence continues at coordinate 103 of DXAC01000014.1, forward strand.
GGCAACCTCATCTGCGGCCCCAACGCCGAAGCCGTGGAGGACCGGCTGAACCTGGGCAACACCGCCGCCGGCATGGCCGAGGTGCGCGCCAAAGCCAGCCGCAGCGTGCCCGGTATCCAGTGGCGGCAGAACATCCGCAACTTCGCCGGCCTGCGGGCCAACACCACCCGCGACGACTTCATCATCGAGGAAAGCAAAGCTCACCCGGGCTTTATCGACCTGGCGGGCATCAAGAGCCCGGGCCTTTCCAGCGCGCCGGCCATCGCAAAGATGGCGGCCCGGATGCTGGCCGCCGGCGGCCTTGCGCTGGAGGCGGACCCGGATTTTGTGGACAGGCGCGAGCACATCGTGTTCAAGGAGCTTTCCGCCGGGGAGAAGAACGAGCTCATCCGAAAAGACCCCCGCTACGGCCGGGTGGTCTGCCGGTGCGAGACCATCACCGAGGGGGAGATCGTGGCGGCGCTGCACAGCCCCATCCCTCCCTTTACCATCAACGGCGTCAAGCGCCGGTGCAACGCGGGCATGGGCCGCTGCCAGGGCGGCTTCTGCGGCCCGCGGGTGCAGGAGATCATCGCCCGGGAGCTGGGGCTGGACCAGACCGAGGTGCTGCTGGACCAGGCGGGCAGCACCATCCTGACGGGCAGGACCAAGACGGGAGGGAACGGCAATGTATGATCTCATCGTGGTGGGCGGCGGTCCCGCGGGCCTGGCCGCCGCCTGCAAAGCCTGGGACGAGGGCGTGAAGCGCGTCCTGGTGCTGGAGCGGGACAAGGAGCTGGGCGGCATCCTGAACCAGTGCATCCACAACGGCTTCGGCCTGCACCGCTTCAAGGAGGAGCTCACCGGCCCCGAGTACGCCCGCCGGTTCATCCGGATGCTGGCGGACACCGGCGTGGAAACGAAACTGGACACCATGGTGCTCCGGATCGTGCCGGGCGAAAACGACGCGCCCCACCAGGTCCACGCCATCAACGGCGCCGACGGCTATATGGTGCTCGAGACCCGGGCCATCGTGCTGGCCATGGGCTGCCGGGAGCGCACCCGCGGGGCCATCAGCATCCCCGGCGAGCGGTGCGCGGGCATCTTCACCGCCGGCGCGGCCCAGCGGTATCTGAACATGGAGGGCTACATGGTGGGCCGCCGGGTGGTCATCCTGGGCTCGGGGGACATCGGCCTGATCATGGCCCGCCGCATGACGCTGGAGGGCGCCAGGGTGCTGGCCTGCGTGGAGCTGATGCCCTATTCCGGGGGCCTCACCCGGAACATCGTCCAGTGCCTGCAGGACTACGACATCCCGCTGTATCTCTCCCACACCATCACCGACATCAAGGGCCACGACCGGGTGGAGCAGGTGACGGTGAGCGAAGTCGGCCCCGACCGGCGGCCCATCCCCGGCACCGAGATGGTGTTCGACTGCGACACAGTGCTGCTCAGCGTGGGGCTCATCCCCGAAAACGAGCTCACCCGCCAGGCGGCCATCCCCATGGACGGCCGCACCAGCGGTGCGGTGGTGTACGAGAACATGGAGACCGGCGTGCCCGGTGTGTTCGCCTGCGGCAACGTGGTGCACGTACACGACCTGGTGGACTACGTCTCCGACGAGAGCGAGCGGGCGGGCGCTGCCGCCGCCGCCTATGTGAAAGGGACCCGGGCCACGGGCGCCGCGCTGGAGCTGGTGAACGGCGACGGCGTGAGCTACACCGTGCCCCAGCACCTGCGGCTGGAGGCGCTGGAAAAGCCCGCCCAGGTGTTCTTCCGGGTGAACCGGGTCACCGACGCCGCCGAGGTGCTGGCCACCGACGCCGCCGGCAGGACCATCGCCCGCTTCAAACGGGAGCATCTGGCCCCCGGCGAGATGGAGCGGGTGGCGCTGCCGCCCCAGCTTTTGAAGACCGCCCAGGGCCCGCTGACCCTGAGCATCCGGGAGGTGTGACGCCATGAAAGAACTGATCTGTATCGTCTGCCCCAAGGGCTGCCACCTGAAAGTGGACGAGGAAAACGGCTACGCCGTTACCGGCAACACCTGTCCCCGGGGCGCGGACTACGGCCGCACCGAGCTGCAAAACCCCACCCGGGTGCTCACCAGCACCGTTTGTATCCAGGGCGGGCTGTATCCCCGGCTGCCGGTGAAGACCAGCAAGGCCATTCCCAAGGGGCTGCTCTTCGCGGCCATGGAGGAGATCGCCAGGGTGCGCCTGACCGCCCCTGTCACCTGCGGCCAGGTGCTCATCCCCGACCTTTTGGGCACCGGGGCGGACCTGGTGGCCAGCCGGGATATGGCGGCCCTGTGAGCCCCGCACATTCAAAAGCCCCGTTCCCTGCGGCGCAGGGGGCGGGGCTTTTTCGCCGCGGCGAAAACGTGAAAGTTTTGCGACGGGGACGCCGCCGGTTGACATCCCACGGCAAGTTGTGATACCATGGACGTACTACCCAAAAAATGTAAAAAGCGGGAGGTGCGTTGCAGGTTGGGAACGGAATGGATGGGGCGTTATCGGCCGCTGGTGGCCCAGCTGGTGCGGCACTCGAACGTGGTGCAGCGGGCCTCGACCCGGCGCACTCCCCTTGCCGAGGGCATCGCCCTTACCCCGCCGGAGTGGCAGGTGTTTGAGTACATCCTGGAGCACCAGGAGGACGACGCCTGCATGAATTGTATCTCCGAGCGGCTGGGCCTGGCCCAGAGCACTTTCTCCAAGATCACCAAGTACCTGTGCGAGCTGGGGCTGGTGGACAAGTACCAGGCCGAATCCAACCGGAAGAACATCATCCTGCGGCCCTCGGAACTGGGGATCGAGCTCTACGCCCGGCACTCCGCCGACATCGACCGGGAGATGTTCGGCAGCTTTTTCGAGGCGTTGAGCAGCCTTGGAGACGAGCAGCTTGCCCAGTTCACCGCCGCGCTGGAAACCCTCAACCGCACCATCGCCCGCCGGGAGGACAAAAGCGAGCCGGTGCGCCTCATCAAAAAGACCTGAACCCACCGCCGCCCCGCGCTTACGCGCCGGGGCGGCGTTCGTTTTCAGAAAAGGCGCTTTGCCGGCGCGGCGGCGGTGTGGTATACTGGATGCAAACGAAACTTACCGGAAAGGGGGCGTTTGTTTGGACCGGGCGATCTTGCTGATGGGCGCTGTGATCCTGATCTGCATCCTGCTGCACCGGTTTCTGGAGCGCATCCCGGTGCCCTCGCTGCTGATCTTCATCGCCCTGGGCATCTGCTTTGGGGAAAACGGCCTGCTGCGGATCGTCTTCAACGACTACGCCTTTGTGAGCCAGGTCTGTTCGGCCAGCCTCATCTTCATCATGTTCTACGGCGGCTTTGGCACCAACCTGCAAACGGCGCGGCCGGTGCTGGCCCAGGCGGCGGTGCTCTCCACCCTGGGGGTGGCGGCCACGGCGGGGGCGGTGGCCGCGTTCTGTCACTGGGCGCTGGCGCTGCCCCTTGCCGAGAGCCTGCTGGTGGGCTCGGTGATCTCCTCCACCGACGCGGCCTCGGTGTTCAATATCCTGCGCACCCACAAGCTGGCGCTGAAAAACCACACCGACTCGCTGCTGGAGGTGGAGTCCGGCTCCAACGACCCCATGTCCTACATGCTCACCTCGGTGACCCTGGCGCTGATGGCCGGCCAGGAGGTATCGGTGCCCCTTTTGCTGGCGCGGCAGATCCTGCTGGGCGCGGTGTGCGGCCTTGTCATCGGGGCGCTGGCGGCCAGAGGCCTGCGGGCCAGCTTCCTGGACTCCCAGCAAAGCCGCACGGTGTTTTTGCTGGCGGTGATGCTGCTGGCCTATGCCCTGCCCGCGGTGCTGGGAGGCAACGGCTATCTGGGGGTGTACCTGTGCGGCGTCTGGCTGGGCAACGCAAAGGTGAGCCAAAAGCGGTATCTGGTGCATTTCTTCGACGTGCTCACCGACGTCTCCCAGGTGATCATCTTCTTCCTGCTGGGCCTGCTGGTCACCCCCGCCCAGCTGCCGGCGGTGCTTTTGCCGGCGCTGCTCATCATGGCGTTTCTCACCCTTGTGGCCCGGCCGATGGTCTGCGGGGTGCTGCTGGCCCCGTTCCGCCCCGGCTGGGGCCAGGTGGGGATAGTGTCCTGGGCGGGGCTGCGGGGCGCGGCCTCCATCGTGTTCGCCATCTCGGCGGTGCTCAGCGGGGTGGACACCACCTATGACCTGTATAACCTGGTGTTCTGCATCGTGCTGCTGTCCATCTCCATCCAGGGGTCGCTGTTGCCCCGGGTGGCCCGGCGGCTGGGGATGATCGACAAAAGCGCCGACGTGGCCAAAACTTTCAACGACTACCAGGAGGAGAGCGACGTCTCCTTTATCAAGCTGCATCTGGGCGCCGGCCACCCCTGGTGCGGGCGCGCCCTGCGCCAGCTGGCCCTGCCCGCCGACCTGCTGGTGGCCATGGTGGTGCGCCAGGGCGGCACCATCGTGCCGGACGGCGACACGGTGCTCCAGGCGGGGGATCTGCTGGTGCTGGCGGCCCGCACCTTTGAAGACCGGGAGCGGCTGGCCCTGCGGGAGCTCACGGTGGAGCGGGGCAGCCGCTGGGAGAACGCCTCCCTTTCGGCGGTGGACCTGCCCGGCCGCCGGCTGGTGATCCTGATCCAGCGGGGCGCGAACACCATGATCCCCACCGGCCGCACCGTGATCCGGGCGGGGGACGTGCTGGTGCTGGCCGAGAGCCCCGCACCCGAAAAAGGCCAGCCCTGAACGCACCGCAAAAGGCAGGGCCCGGACAAGATGTCCGGGCCCTGCCTTTTTTGCCCGTCTCGCGGCGGGCGGGGCCTTTACAGGGCGCGCCCGCCGTTGTCAAAAAATGCCGGCGGCGGTATAATGAAAAAAACGACCCGGACGCGGGGCGCGTCCGGCGACAGGAGGAAACGAACATGGAGCATCTGCTTGAGATCTGCGTGGACTCGCTGGAGTCCGCATTGGCCGCCCGGGAGGGCGGCGCCGACCGCCTGGAACTGTGCGCCAATCTTTTGATCGGCGGCACCTCCCCGTCGCCGGCGCTGGTGCGCCAGGTGCTGCGGGAGGTGGATATCCCGGTGAACGTTCTTCTGCGGCCCCGGTTCGGGGATTTCTGCTACACCGAGCCGGAAAAGGAGGCCACCCTCTGGGAGGTGGAGCAGTGCCTCGCCCTGGGGGCGAACGGCGTGGTGGTGGGCGCCCTGACACCGGACGGCAGCCTGGACGCCCCCTTTCTTGCCCGGTGCGTCCACGCCGCCGGGCGGGGACATCTCACCCTGCACCGGGCCTTTGACGTCTGCCGCGACCCCTTTGAGGCCCTGGAGCAGGCGGCGGCGCTGGGGTTCGACACCATCCTCACCTCCGGCCAGCGGGCAAAGGCGCCCCAGGGCGTGCAGCTGCTGGGAGAGCTGATCCGCCGCGCTGACGGGCGCCTCCAGATCCTGGCCGGCGGCGGCGTGGGCCCGGAGGACCTGGAGGACCTTGCCCGGGCGGGGGTGCGGCAGTTCCACCTCTCGGCCAAGCGCGCCGTGGACGGGCCCATGCGCTTCCGCCGGCCGGAGGTGCCCATGGGGCTGCCCGGGGCGGACGAATACCAGCGGGAGTACACCGACGCGGCGATGGTGCGCCAGGTGAAGCAGCGGCTGCGCGAGCTGTAAGGCGCGGGCCGCCACAAGGAGGAATGTCCCATGAAGATCGTGGATATGAAAGTGGAAGTGCTGCACATCCCGCTGAAAAAGCCCTTTCGCATCGCCTTTGCGGTGCAGGACCACGCGGAGAACGTGCTGGTAAAGCTCACCACCGACGAGGGGCTGTGGGGCATCGGCGAGGCCGCCCCCTTCGAGCCAGTGACCGGCGAGACCGCCGCCACCGTGCAGGAGGCCCTGCGGCTGTTCCGGCCCGGCCTTTTGGGCCGGGACGCCTGCGATTTGGAGGGGGCCCACCGGATGATGGACCGGGTCCTGGCGGGCAACACCGCCGCCAAGGCCGCGGTGGACGTGGCCTTGTACGACATCCTGGGCAAGGCGATGGGCCAGCCCCTTTATAAGGTGCTGGGCGGCGGCAGCGGCCGGCTGGTCTCCGACATGACCATCGGCATCGACGAGCCGGAGCAGATGGCCGCCGAGGCCAAGGAACGGGTGGAGCGGGACGGCTTTTCCATCCTGAAAGTCAAGGCGGGGCTGGACCCCGCCCGGGACGCCCGGGCCCTGGAGCTGATCCGCCGGGCGGTGGGCCCCGCCGTGCGCCTGCGGGTGGACGCCAACCAGGGCTACACGGTGAAGCAGGCGATGGTCGCCCTGAAAGCCTTTGAGGCGGCGGGGGTGGAGGCGGTGGAGCAGTGCCTGCCCGCCCGGGACCTGGAGGGGATGCGCTTTCTGCGGGGCATGACCTCTATGAAGCTGATGCTGGACGAGGCCGTCCACTCCCCCGCCGACGCCGCCCGGGCCTGCCGGATGGAGGCGGCGGACGTGATCAACATCAAGCTGATGAAGTGCGGCGGGCTGTACCCGGCGCTGCAGATCAACGCCATCGCCCAGGCGAACCAGGTGGAGTGCATGGTGGGCTGTATGCTGGAGAGCAAGGTGGCCATTGCCGCCGCCGCGGCGCTGGTGGCCGCCCGGGACAACATCACCGAGGCGGACTGCGACAGCTTTATGTACGCGGTGGACCCGGAGATGGGTATGCCCGGCGGCTTTACGGTGGCGGGCGGGGCATACACCCTGTCCGACCGGCCGGGCCTGGGGCTGGACTTCGACTTTTGAGCCCCGGCGGGATAAGAGCGAAAGGCAGGCGATACGCGGATGAGGCGGTTTGATCTGTATGTGTCGGGCATTTTGTACGCCCGGCTGGAGTTTTCGGCGGGCGCGGCCCGGGTGCAGGCGCTGGACGTGTTCAGCGGAGAGTTCGGCCCCTGGAAGCCGCTGGAGGAGGCCGACCGCGAATTCTACCTCTCCTTTGTGAAGATGGACCTGGCGGCGCTGGCCCGGCGGCTGCCCCTGTACGAGGCGGCGCTCACCGGCCCCGGGGAGCACCTGGTGGAGGGCGAGCGCTACACCAGCGACGACGGCCGGGACCACCTCCAGCGAGAGGTGAAGTTCCCCAACAACAAGCGGATGGAGCAGGGCCGACTGGTGGCGGTGAGCTGCCCCGCCCGGGAGATGGCGGTGGTGCTGGTGGAGCCGGGCTTTGAGCAGCACACCGTGCTGGCCGCCTGGCGCGCCCAGCGCCCCGGCGAGCAGCTGTGGCCGGTGGAGGAGGCGGGCACGTTCCCGGTAGCCATGGCGGACGGCACGAAGCTGGCCACCGACGTCTACCTGCCCCGGGGCTGCGGCGGGCCGGTGCCCGCGGTGCTGGTGCGCACCCCCTACGGCCGCCGGCAGGGGCGGGAGAGCTACTTCCGCTATGTGCAGCGGGGCTATGCCCTGGTGCTGCAGGACGTGCGGGGCCGGGGCGACAGCCAGGGGGAATGGATGCCCAACTACTACGAGGTGGAGGACGGCAGCGACACCCTGGACTGGATCGCCGCCCAGCCCTGGTGCACCGGCAGCGTGGGCATGGTGGGGGGCTCCTACCTGGGCTTTGTCCAATGGGCGGCCGCCGCCAGCGGCAACCCCCACCTGAAAGCGCTGATCAGCGTGGTCTGCGCCGGCAGCCCCTTTGTGGACCTGCCCCGGCGGGGCGGCAGCTTCACCTCCGGGATGCTGGCCTGGGCCTTTTCGGTGTCGGAGCAGCACTTTTGCCCCGAGCTGATGGAGCGGGAGGACTGGGCCGAGGTGCTGGACGTCCGCCCCCTGGCCCTGGTGCCGCAAAAGGCCCTGGGACGGGAGGTGCCTTTCCTCACCCGGTGGCTGCGGCCCAGCGACAACGACGAATTCTGGCGCCACTGCGACTGGCAGGCCCGCTCGAAAGGGGCGGTGATCCCGGCGCTGATCCAGTCCGGCTGGTTCGACGACAACGGCATGGGCACCACCCAGGCGCTGGAGCTGGTGGAGGGCTTCCCCAGGGGGATGCGCAAGGTCATCCTGGGGCCCTGGCAGCACAGCGGCAACAGCCGGTACGACCTGCACAGCCTGTCCTTTGGGCCCCGCGCGCTGCGCTTTGACCTGGACCAGCTGTATTTCCAGTGGTTCGACCACCACCTGAAAGGGGTGGACAACGGGGTGGACCGCACCGCCCCGGTGGAGTACTACACCCTGGGGCAGGAGCGGTGGAAGACCGCCGAGAACTGGCCGGTGCCCGGCACCCTGCCCACCCGGCTGTATCTCGCGGCGGGCGGGGAGCCGGGCTGGGGCCGGCTGGCCTGGCAGCCCCCCGCCGCCGAGGGGGCGGCGAGCTACGACTACGACCCCCGGGACCCGGCCGTTCACATCATCGACATGTCGGAGAACGAGCTGGAGGTGCCCGAGGACTACACCGAAGAGGAGAAGCGGGCGGACGTGCTCTGCTTCACCACCGACCCGCTGGCCGAGGACCTGGTGATCACCGGGGACATGACGGCCACCCTGTACATCTCCTCCGACGCGCCGGACACCGACTTCATCGTGCGGGTGACCGAGGTGGACGAGGCGGGCCGCTCCATCAAGCTGGCGGACGGGGTGCTCAGCGCCCGCTACCGGTGCGGCTTTGAGCGGTCGGTGTTTCTGGAGGCGGGGCAGGTGGTCCGGCTGGACATCCGCACCACCAAGCTGTCCAACTGCTTCAAAAAGGGCCGCCGGCTGCGGCTCACCGTCACCTCCGGGGCGAAGAATTTCCTCTTCCCCAACAGCAACACAAAGCAGGGCTACAACAGCCCGGTGACGGCGGTGGCCCGCAACACCATCCACTTCGGGGGGCGCTGGCCCTCCTGCCTGACGGTGCGGCGGGAGCCGTGACGCCTTTCAAACGCCAAAGAGGGAGGGCCACCGTCTGGTAGCGGCGGGCGTCCGCCGGGGTGAAGACCACCGTGTAGTCGCCGCTGGCCGCCGGCCGGGCGTCCGGCTCTTTCCAGGCAAAGGTGCCCTCCACGTCGGCGCTGCCGCCGGTCAGGGCGCTGTCCGCCAGCGCCTGCCCCCGCACGATGGAGGCAGCGGTGGGCCAGGCGGTGATGACCGGGGCCTTGGGCAGCGGGTCCACCAGGCCCAGGTCCGCCTTGCCGGCCACCAGCAGGGCGGAGACCCTGCCCGAGGCGTCGGCGGCCTCGATCCCCGCCGCCGTCGCCTGCTTTTTCTCCTCCAGCAGGGCCCGGCCCTCCGGGCTGTACTGCCAGGCGGCCAGCATGTCGGCGTAAAAGCCCTCCAGCTCCGCCAGGGCGGCCTTTTTGTCCGCCGCCAGGCGGGCAAAGCCGCGCACCGCGGCGGTGGCCGCCGGATCGCAATAGAAAGCGGCGGCGGCGTCCAGGGCGTCCAGCTGCTCCTCCAGCTGTTCCAGCGCCGGGGCGTCGGCGCTGGTCACCTGGCCCGGGGCGCTGCCCGCCCAGGGCTCTGCCTGCTCCAGCCGGCCGGCCAGCAGGGCCCGGCCGGCGGTGGCGGCGTCGGCGGCGGACGCGCCAAGGCCGCTGTACTTTTCCAGGGCCTCCGCGTCCGCCAGGGCGGCGGCCGCCTCGACGTCGCAGATCGCCCGCTGGTCCAGGGGCACCGGGGCGTCCAGCCGGCTCAAAACCGCCTGGTGGGCCTGCTCCCAGCCGGCAGCCACCTGCCGGGCCCGCTGGGAGCTGGCGGGCGTGTCCGCCAGGGCGGCGGTGATGGTCTGCCAGTCCTCGGGGTAGTAGTCGCTCTGGGCATACCGCTGCCCCAGGGCCGCCAGCTGGTCCAGGTAGCCCTGTTGGATCTCCGCGTTGCTCAGCCACACCGCGTACAGGGTCACGGCGCCGTCCGCCTCGGCGGTGAGGTCCCGCACGGTCTGGCCGGGGAAATAGTCCGGCTGGGCCGCGCCGGGCTCCCTTGCCCAACCCAGCAGCAGGTGGTCGGCGCGGGAGACGCCGGCGTCGGGCAGCGCGAAGTCCGCGCCGTAAAGGGCGTCGGTGGCCGGCAGGTCGCCCTGGCCGCCGTTGGCGTTGTAGGACACGGTGTATTTGTTTGCCTGCCACTGGGCGTAGAGATACTTTAACAAAAAGGAGGGCGCGGGATGACAAAGGAAGAATTCCTGGCGCGGATGCGGCAGGACGAGGAGTATTCCCCCGGCTGGCAGGCCATCGACGACGCGTTTGAGGCGCTTTACCCCGGGCAGCAGCCCGCGCATTTCGGCACCCTCCTGGCAAAGAGGGCAATGCTTGGCGGCGACGAATACCTGGACGGCTTTTCCGTGTACAGTTCCCCCAAGGGGTACAAGCACCTGGTCACCTACGGGATGACCGTGCTTTACGCCGACGAGGACGCCTTTGGCGGCGAGTGGAACGGCTGGGGCTACGAGATGACCATAAAGCTGCGGGAAAAAGACGCCCAGAGCTGTGTGTGGGCCATGGATATGCTGTCCAACCTGGCGCGGTACACCTACAAGACCGGGCGCTTTTTCCAGCCGGACCAATACATCAAGGGGAACGGACATTCCCTGCACCTTGGCACCGACTCCCTGATCACGGCGCTTTTGCTGGTCAGCGACACGGAGGCGGAGCCCCAGACGTCCGTGTACGGAAAAACGGAGTTCATCCAGCTTGTGGGCATCACCGAGGCGGAGCTCCAGGCGATCGCCGGCGACAGCGGCAACATTCCCCGGTTGATCGGGCGGATGCGGGCGGACGGAAACCCCGACCTCGTCACCGATATGGCCAGGACGATATCCTATTTTTGAGTTTTCCCTGCCCGAAAGGCATCGTTTAACAGCCGGGGCGGCGGAGCGAAAGCGCGGTGCCGCCCCGCGGGGCCCCCATCGAAAAGGAGCGTGATCCTGTGTTTGACATCTGGCTGGGCGACGCGCCGCTCACCCTGGTCGTTTTCCTGCTGGCCGTGCTGGTGGTGCTGCCGGTGCAGCTGCTGCTCTGCTTCAAAGTAAAAAGCCGGGCGGCGCGGCTGTTGCCCGCCATCCTGCTGGCCGGCGCGGCCCTGCTCCTTGCGGGAGCGGGGGTCGTGCTGGGCGGCTGGGAGGGCCTTGGCCTTGTCATCCTGGCGGCCCTCACCGCCTTTCCGCTGCTGGCCTGCGGCGCGGGCTGGGCCCTCTGGGCCCTTGTCCGGCTGGCCGGCAAAGGCAGCCGCCCCGCCGGCTGACGGGTGCCGGGCCGGCGCGCAGAAATGCACGGAGCAATATATTTGCTTTTATACTGTGGAGCGGCCCCACAGAAAAGCGAAGATGAAAACGCCCGACCGATTTAAAGCCGGGCCCCCGCTTGCCGCGACCATCTGACAAAAGAAAAGCCCCGGCTTTCACCCCGCTCTTGCGGGGCTCAAAAGCCGGGGCCTGTCTAATGGCATGGTGTTCCGGAAAAGACATTTTATGCGCTGTATCGTTCGTGCGGGTCGGAAAAGGCCCGGCCTGTCAACGCCTTGTATTCCGCCAGAAAACCCTCCTCGTCGATCTCTTCCGCGGCCAGCCGGTCCTTCCCGCTCTCTGAAGACAAGCGGATATAATGCACGCCCTCCAGGGGCATGTCGGCCAGCGCGGGGTGTTCTTCAGCCCATTTTTCCCCATCCAGCGGCTCGCCGTTCAGGTCTTTGCCGTCCAAAAAGTTTGCAATGACAAGGCCGGATGTATAAACAGGGTCATACCCGCCGACAAACGCGCAGCGATAATACTGCTCCGACAGAACGGCGCCGCTGGTAAGGTAATAATACACCACGCTGCCCCGGGGGCCAAGGAAATAGTATTCCGTGCTGTCGTTAAAGTCCAGCAGGGCGCTGCCGATGTTTTCCCCGCACAGATAAAAAACGCCCAGGATCGGCTGCGGGCGCCCGGCTGGCCGTTGAGTCGTATCCAACAGAATGAGCTCCGGCTCTCCGTCCCCGTTTATATCGCCCCTTGTCCAGGCTGCCGTTCCCCCGTCAACGGCGGAGCGGACCGATTCGGCGGTGGCCGGGTCGGCAATGCGGGAATAGTCGCCCTTTGCGAGGGCGGCCAGATCGCCGTGCAGCCCTGCGCCGGGGCCGCAGGCCGCGAGCGATATGGCCAGCGCGGCCAGCAGCGCGGCCCGGGCAAATCGTCTGCTTTTCATGGGATCACCTTTGCTTCGACTGGTCGAGAGGGCCTGTCATTCCTTTCGGTTTGCCACGGCCTGCAAACAGGCCGACAGGAAAATGGCTCCGGAAACCGCGTAACTTGCCGCCGTCATGCCGGCCGTGCCGAACAGCGACAGCGGGGCGAGCGACAGCAGAAAAGAGAGGACACTGCAAATGAAAGCCGCTTTCCTGATCTTGGAGGCTTTTGCAAAGCGGGCCACCGCAAGCGCGCCGAGAAAGACCGCCGCGATGGTCAAAAGACCTGTCAGCATGGGGGCCGCGTTGGCGTAGCCCAACGGCAGCAGGCTGAAATAGGAGTACACCTTGATGACACGCTCGCCCGGGCCGGCCGCAAAGACCATGACCGCGCCGACGGGCAGGATCTCCAGGATCAGCGCGGCGCACTGCATCCCGATGGCGGCGCAGTAATACGCCTTGTTCCCTGCTTTCGCCGGCCGCCCTTTCTTTTCTATGTAAGCGCAGAGCGCCGCCGTTGCCAGCATGGCGACGCCCAGTATCCAGATGTGGCTTCGGCTTGCCAGAAAAAGCGGCGAGACCAGCAGAGCTATCCCGATGATGACAAAGATCACCCGGGCTATGCTTGGGACCATGCGCTTTGAATAGTCCAGCGTTTCCAGGATGATCCTGTCCGTCTGGTCTTTCATCTCTGTTTCCCCGATCGTCTTCCCGCACAGCAGCTCGCCAACAGAAACGCCCAAAATTTCCCCCAGCGGCTTCAGCAATGAAGTATCCGGAAGGCCTTTTCCCGTTTCCCAGCGGGAGACGGCTTTGTCGGTCACCATGAGTTTTTCGGCCAGTTCTTTTTGTGTATACCCCTTTTGCTTCCGGCGTTCCGCAATGAACCGGCCCGTTGCATTTGCATCCATTTTACACACCTCCCGCTGGTTATAGTATATGGGATGGCCTGCGGGAACGCAATCTATGAAACGTAGAGCGGCCATTTTGCCGCCCGCCGGGCCGGCATTGTCCGCCGCGGCGCATCAGGCCAGCAAAACAGAAAAGGCCGGCCCCGGTGGCGTCTCTTATCAGGGAAGATGTTTCTCGCTGTTGCCTCAGACTTGAGGATCGCGCTATACTGGGATCAAAAGGAGATATATACGATGTACTGCACTTCCACACAGGTGAAGCTATTGCGTGATGGTGATTTTATCTCTTTCGAGCAGAATGGTATCCCCAAATTTCCGCGGCCATATATTGATTTCATGAAAACGTATGGTATCGGGACATACGGAGGCGCTATCTGCATTACTGCTCCCGACTTTGATATTCTGAGGAGTTTTGCAGAGTATCACTTCTGGAAGTTTAAGGATGCCCCGATCACGGAAGAACAGTTTTGTGAATGTGTGGCTATTGGTAATAGCATTGACGGTGATTATATTGCGATCCACTCTCAGGTCAAAGGTTACATTCTTTTCCCAAGGAATTCCGGCATCATAAAGTTGTTTCCATATGACGAGGAGCGTTTTATCTATTCCATAAATAAAATTGGAAAATATCTTTACGATGAAGACCTGGAAAACTATTTTGAACCAGTAGGAGCGCAGTCTCTTTTTCTCCATGCTTCCAGTGAAATCACAAATGCTCTTATCGAACGATTTAAGGCAATGTTTAAGGGTGACTACATGATTGAAAACGAGTACATTTGTGACGTGTTTTTACGTCGCATGGGCGGCTATGTTCAATTCAATCTTGCCTTAAAATCTGAAATTGCCGTGTTTTATAGCGATTATGGATTAGCCTGTTTTGAAAAAGTGAAAAAGTTTTTGATCGACAATGGCTGTAGATAGAAGAAAAAATGGTATGAAGATAGAAAGTTTACTTGACTTCGTTGCGAAGCTCGAAGAAATGCGCAAAGCGTGTGATGCTGAAGATATGGTCAGGGACTCCTGTGGAACTTATCCTAAGAATGAGATTCTGTCTGATTTGATAAAAGATGCCAGATATTTGATTCAATATGGAGAGTATAGGATAGCACTTGAAAATTTGTTGGACAATTTGGCTGAGTATGAAATCACACTTGATGATCAGACTCTTGATCTTGCTGTTTGCGCATTCGGCAACAATATCGCCCGGCGCGATAAAGAAGCCTTAGCGGCGCTGCAAAAAGATGATACCTGATCGCAACCAGCTGAAAGTGACAAGTACAATTCCGGAGAGCATCGATACGAACGGCCCCGGAATTCGAAACATCGGCCACTGTCCGCAATGCGGGGCAACATTCTTCAAACGAAAGGAGCGCTTCCATGAAACACATTCAGCGAAAAAGCGACAAGGTTTTGCTCGCACTCTGCATTGTATTTTTTGCCGTCTATTGTGTTATTTTTTTAAGTGCCTTCTCTGCGCTTCCCCTTAATATTTCTTCATGGCATGAGAAATTACTTCGCTTTTTTCATTTTGTCCCCATGTTCTTTTTAGAACTGCTCTTATGCAGAATAGCGACACTCAAATGGAGACTCATTATTCCTGCAATTCCTTTGGTGCTCATTGGACTATGGTTTCTGAGCCAAGCAGAGTGGTATGTGATGGGATGGATTTTATTCTTGGCCTGGTGCATTCCCCCAGTTTCAGGTTGCTTGACTGCTTATATGGTTTTTGCGATTTGTCGCAAGTTAAAGAAGCAATGGCTGTAAAGCAGAAAGGAGTGTCATTATATGAAACGAACCGGATCGATCCGATTCTTGCTTTTGCTATTGTATTGTATACCTTTTGCGTTTCTTTCTGTGTATGGTGACGCAACTTCAGGTACAATGATGTTTTACGTCGTAATGCTTGTGGGGTTCGCATTATTGTGTTGGGGGGCATTGAGAACCAAAAACATTCCCATCATTTTTATCGGGAATATCGCAAGCTATGTGTTTTCCTGCATTGCGGCGAAATTGTCCAGTTTGGGACCAATGGGAGAGTACTTTAAACCGTTCACTTCTCAGTCCCTCATCATTCTGCTTTCGGTTGTTTGTATTTTTGTACATATCATCATCGTATGGCTTTACACTAAGAAAAGCGGTAAACGACAGTAAAGTTTGCGTAACTTTTGAATGGCCCGATATGCTGGTGGAGAAAACGGGTGATCACCATGGTTCTTCATTGTGGCAAATGCTGATCCACCGGCAATTTACGCCCGCACGGCGCGGGCATAGCCCTATGTTCTTCGCCACGCGTAAAACGCGTAATACGGTCTGCCAGCTGTGAGGGATCGTTGCTCACCACCCCTGCTTATCGTAAGCTATCACCCATTTCGCTCTCTTTGAGCTAATTCCTTATGTGGTATTTGCAGATCCACTTCGTATGCGATAAACTGTTTATGTCGTTCAAACTCAT
>DXAC01000015.1 GCA_019117205.1 Candidatus Allofournierella merdigallinarum
TTCAATCAGCGCAACCAGCGACCACGTTCAAGTAGAGTGGAAAATCTGAACACTCTTGATTTTGCCACTCTACTTACTTTCAAATCTAACATTTCTTTTTAATCTTGTTTGTACCCCTTGTACACCGATGCTTGAGTTGTTTGAGCACTTGTCTCATCGTATCCACTCCTTTCAGACATTGCCGCACTTGCGAGATTTTGCAACAGGCGATCTTGCATCGCCTCCAACCGGCACAGTTCCTCCTCGGTAAATCCACGGTAGGCCTGCTCACAGCTGGCCCGGAGCGCCCGGTCCAGCGCCGCGCCGGCCTGTTCGGCCTTGTCGGTGACGTACAGCCGTTTGCACCGGTTGTCCGCCTCGGTGGTCTCGGCACGCACATAGCCTCCCTGCCGCAGCCGCTTGAGGATGTTGCTCAGCGCCGCCATGGAATAGCCGCACTGGCGGTGCAGCTCGGTGAGGGTGGTGCCCTGGGGCCCCTGGCGCAGGATACGCATCAGCAGATGCGCCTGCGCCGTGGACAGCCCGGTCCGCTCCACCATGTGATCGGTGAACTGTTCCATACGGATGCTGATCTGGCGGTTTTTCACCGCCAGGACCCTGCGGTCCACTTTCATGCTTTTCGCCTCTTTTTCGGGATCGTTCGGATAAAAACTGTTCGCTGCCTTATCAATTTATAGCACAGTCTCCCTTGTATGTGAAATTCAAATGTGTTATTATCTATAAAGACCTTTTATTGCATTTACGCATATAACAAAACCGTTTGCAGCGGGGGAGGGGTTTTTGGTGAATACGACGCAACTGGAATGTTTCCTCGCGGTGGCCAACTACCTGAACTTTTCCCGGGCGGCCCAGCAGCTGCACATCACCCAGCCGGCGGTGAGCCACCAGATCAACACCCTGGAGGCGGAGCTGGAGGTGAAGCTGTTCCACCGCACCAGCAAGAATGTGCGGCTGACCCAGGCGGGGCATCAGTTCAGCCAGTACGCCCAGGAGATCTTAAAGCTCACCGGCCTGTCCCGGGCGCGGATGCGCCAGTGGCGGGAGGAGCTGCCCCAGCGGCTGGGCCTGGGGTGCCGCAACTTCCTGGCGCTGCGGGCGCTGCAGCGGCCGCTGGCCCGGCTGCGGCTGGAGGAGCCCCAGCTGCTGCCGGTGCTGCGGCAGGTGCCCTCGGCGGCGCTGGAGAACCTGCTGGAGGACGAGGACGTGCAGGCCATCTTCACCACCCAGAAAGAGGCGGGGCCCAAGGTGAGCCGCCGGGCCCTGGCGGACTGCCCGGTGGTGTGCGTCTGCGCCCCGGACGACCCCCTGGCCGGGTACGGGCAGCTCAGCCTGGAGCAGCTGGGCCAGTTTGGCCAGCGGGTGGCCAGCTGCCCGCTGCCCCTCTACTCGCCCCCCTTTTCGTCGGTGCTCAGCCATGTGCTGGCGGGCCGCGAGCCGGAGCGGATGCTCTTCTGCGACAGCCTGGAGATCGCCTGCACCCTGGTGGAGTCCGGCTACGCCTTTACCGTGCTGCCGGACCTGCCGGGGGCGCGGCTGCCGGGCCTGCGCTATATCCGCCTGCCGGAGTTCGAGCCCCTGTCTTTCGGGGCGCTGTACCGCACCGGCAGCCTGACTCCCACCCTGAAGCGGCTGTTCGCGCTGCTGGAGGAGGAGCTGGCCGCCCCCGCCCAATGACCCCGGGCCCCGCGCCCTTATCACAGAAAGGAACAAAACGAGATGAACGAAAAAGAGATCGCCGAAGTGCGCCGCCGCTTTCGCCAGGGCAAGAGCAACATCCGCCATGTGGTGGGCTGCTATGTGAACGACCAGCGCCAGATCGTGGCCCGGTTCGACCAGGCGCTGGACATCACCGGCCAGGAGGAGGCGGACAAGTTCCTGGCCATCCTGCGGCGCACCCTGTCGGGCACGCTGGGCAAAAACCTGATCGACATAAGCTTTTCCACCGCCCAGGTGGCGGGCAGGGCCGGGGACGAGCACGCCCTGCTCATGGCCCTGCGGGACTCGAAATTGCAGGACGAGGCCGCCCGGGAGGAGTTTTTCGCCCGGGCCATGGAGGCCATCGACCTGGAGGGCAACTACCTGATCCTGCTCACCTGCGACAGCTACGACGTGCCCGGCTACGGCCGGGACGGCCAGCGGCTGGAGGACGGCTCCACCGACGTGTATACCTCGGTGCTGTGCAGCGTCTGCCCGGTGAAGGCCACCAGGCCCGCCCTGAGCTACTTTGTCTTTGAGAACGCCTTCCGCAGCCGGGAGGTGGACTGGCTGGTGGCCGCCCCTGAGCTGGGCTTCCTCTTCCCCGCTTTCAACGACCGGTGCGCCGACCTCTACGCCGCGCTCTACTACACCAAAGACACCGCCCACAGCCACAGCGCTTTCACCGACCGGATCTTCGCCGCCCCGCTGCCCATGCCGGCGGCGGCCCAGAAAGAGACCTTTGACGCCATCCTCACCGAGAGCCTGGGCGAGGCGTGCAGCTGCCAGGTGGTGCAGTCGGTGCAGGAGCAGCTGTGCGGCCTGATCGCCGCCCACAAGGAGAGCGGCGAGGCCGAGCCCCTGGCCCTGGGCCGGGGGGAGATGAGCCGGATGCTGGAGGAGTGCGGCGTGGACGAGGCCCGGGTGGAGGATTTCGGCCGGCGCTTTGACGAGGACTTCGGCGCCGGCGCGGCCCTGCCCCCCAAGAACCTGGTGGACACAAAACACCTGGAGCTGCGGTGCCCCGACGTGACCATCCAGGTGAACCCCGAGCGGGGGGACCTTGTGGAAACGCGGGTCATCGACGGGGTGCGCTACATCCTGATCCGCGCCGAGGAGGGCGTGCAGGTGAATGGGGTGGAGGTACACATCGCCCGGGACGAATGAGCCCTCCGCCCATAAAAAACATCCCCCGGCCAGCGACGCTGGCCGGGGGATGTTTTTGTGTTTTTGGGGTGCGAAGCGCTTATATCTGCACCTGGAACGTGCGCGCCCACTTGCCTGCGCAGAGCACCCGCCACCCTTTCAGGTCGCCGCAGCGCCTGGCCGCCGGGCTGTGATACCACTCCATGAACGCCTCGGGGTCCACCACCGGCGCAAGGGCCTGGGCGGCCTGCATCATAAAGGGCTCCAGCTCCTCGTGATGCTCGGCGAACCAGCTGTATTCCGGGGTGACAAAGCCCATCTTGTCGTACCGGTTCACGATCTTCTCCGGCAGGATGCCCTCCAGCGCCTTTCGCATGATCCACTTGGTCTTGCCCTGGCGGATCTTGTAGGAAAAGGGCATCTCCATCAGCGCCGCAGCCAGGTCCGCGTCCAGGAACGGCACGCGGGCCTCCACGGAAAAGGCCATGGAGTTGCGGTCCTCGTAATGGAGAAGTTCGCTCATGCCGATCTCCATGTAGGCGCAGCTGTATTCCCGGGGGTCCCGCTTGGCGTACCGGCGCTTCAGCGCGCCCAGCTCGCTCCAGGACTTCTCCGAGATCCGCAGCCAGTCCTGGTCCCCTTTTCTTGTGTGGTAGGCGCGGAACAGCCGCTCCTGGGCCCACAGCGGCATAAGCGCCTCCACCAGGGCGACGGCCAGAAAGTGCAGCTGGCTGCGCCGCTCTGTTTGCGAGCGCAGATGGAAGTAAGCGCCCATCTCCCGGGCGAGGGCGCACCAGCGGCCCCGGCGGAAGAGCCAGGCGAACAGCATCTTGTAAAAGTCGGTGTAGCCGGCCAGCTGCTCATCGGCGCCCTGGCCGTCCAGCATGACCTTGAGGCCCAGCTCCTTTGCCCGGCGGTAGACCGACCACTGGGCAAAGATGGAGGTGGAGCCAAAGGGCTCGTCCATATGCCACACCATCCGCTCCAGCGCGGGCAGCAGCTGGTCCATACGGGGGAAGACCTTGTCCACCTTGATGTCGTCGCAGCAGCCCACCACCGCGTCGATGTATTCCTGCTCGTCATAGCGGGGGTCATCGAAGCAGGAGGAGATGGTGCGCTGGCGCACCGGCCCGCCCTTTTCCCGCAGCTGCCGGTTGACCTCGCAGACGATGGCCGAGCTGTCCAGCCCGCCGGAGAGGCAGGAGCCCACCTCCACGTCCGCCCGCAGGTGGCGGTCGACGGCCTTTTCAAACAGCCCGGCGAACCGGTGGGCCGCCTCTTCCGGCTCCATGGGCTTTTCCGGGGCGCTGAGCATATCGAACCAGCGCTCCACCCTGATCTGCCCGGTGTTCACCTGGCAGGTGAGACAGTGGCCGCCCCGCAGCTGGAAGATATCCTGGAACATGGTCTGTTCGGAATAGTCCCTGTACCCCACCGCCAGAAAGACCTCCAGCACCGTGCGGTTGGCCCGGGGCTTTTCGTGGGAGAGGGTGAGCAGCTGCTTGATCTCGGAGCCAAAGGCGAACAGCTCCGGTGTTTGGGTGTAGTAAAAGGGCTTGATGCCGAACCGGTCGCGGGAGCAGAACAGCACCTGCTCCCGGCGGTCGTAGAGGGCAAACGCCCACATGCCGTTCATCTTCTGCTGGCAGGCGGGGCCCCAGCAGTCGTAGGCGGCGGGGATCACCTCGCTGTCGGTCCTGGTGCGGAAGCTGTATCCCTTTTCCTCCAGTTCCCGGCGCAGCTCCCGGTAGTTGTAGATCTCGCCGTTGAACACCAGCACATACCGCTGGCCGTAGAGCATGGGCTGGTCGCCGTGGGCGGTGAGGTCCAGGACCGCCAGCCGGCGATGCCCCAGCCGCAGCCTGCCGTCGGCCCACTGGCCGTCGCCGTCCGGCCCCCGGTGGCGGATGCACTCCAGCATCCGGTCCATCGTCTGCTGCGCCGGCGGCGCCATCTTGCCCACAAGGCCCGCGATCCCGCACATACAGCTTCCCTCCTTTCCTGTGGATCAAAAGCCGGCTCACGCCAGCAGCTTTTTGTATTCGGCGGCTTTGTCCTGGAACTGCTGCTGCCAGAGCTCCAGGCAGAAGAAGCCCCAGAGGTTCCGGGCGAACGCGCCCTCGCCGGCGATCTTCGTGAGCACCTTTTCGTTGTCCACAAAGTCACGCTGCCGCGCCCGGGTGGTGGACAGGGTGTCCAGGATGAACTCTTTCGCCTCCCCTTTCGACCAGACGGCAAAGGGCGTGGGGAAGCCCATCTTGTCCTTGCGGTCCATGATGCTCTGAGGCACATACTTGCTCATGGCCGAGCGCAGGATGTATTTCATGTTCCCGTCCTTGAACTTGATGCTGGCGGGGATGGTCGCCACGAACTCCACCAGCTCCCTGTCCAAAAACGGCACGCGGGACTCGATGCCGTGGGCCATGCTCATGCGGTCCTCCACATGGAGCAGCGCCGGCAGCAGGGTCTTGAAGTCGAAATGGGTCATGCGGTCCAGGTAGGAGCGCTTGTCCACATTTTCCGCCACGAAGAGCTTTTCGTAGGCCACGTAGGGGTCGTAGGCGGGCAGGTTCTCCCGGCGGACGCAGTCCTCCATGGCGGGCGCGCGGTTGATCAGCTGGAAATACCGCTTGCTGGGCTCGTCGAACAGGCCCTTGCTCCAGAAGCTCTTCAGCATGGGCTTGTAGTTCCGCAGGCTGGACAGGTTGGGGATGATGGACTCGTAGGTCACCACGTAGGCGCCGGTCTGGGCGGTGCCGTCGATGGCGCCCTTGATGCACTCCTCGAAATAGGCCACCAGATAGCGGGTGTAGCCGCCGAAGATCTCGTCGCCGCCCTGGCCGCCCAGCACCACCTTGCGGTGCTGCGAGGCCAGCTGGGACACCATGTACTGGGAGAAAGACCCCGGCCCGGCGATGGGCGTGTCCAGGTGGTAGATCACCCTGGCGATGTTATCGATGAAGTCCTGGGCGGTGATGTCCCGCTCGAACAGCTCAAAGTTCTTTGCGCGGGCGACCTCCCGGGCGTACTGGCTCTCGTCGTACTCCGGCCCGATGCTGAACTTCCCGGTGAAGCCCTGGAACTCGCTGCCCACCAGGTCGCGGGCGATGGCGGAGGTGATGGAGGAGTCCACACCGCCGCTGACATAGCCGCCCACCGGCACGTCGCTTCGCACGTGGTACCGCAGCGAGCGCTGGAACTGGGCCTCCAGCTCGTCGTGGAAATACTGCTCGGTGTGGTACAGGTCCGGCCGGTAGTACACCTGCCAGTAGCGGCGGCGGTCCACCGTGCCGTCCTGCGTGATGGTCATGCTGTGGGCCGGCATCAGCTCGCGGACTCCCTTGAAAAGGGTCTTGCCCTCCATGCAGAACTGAAAGACCAGGTAGTCCTGAAAGCCCTCCGGGTCGGTCTCCACGGTGGGCAGCAGCGGCAGCAGCGCTTTCATCTCGGAGGCAAAGCAGAACGTGTCGTCCACGATGGCGTAGTAGAACGGCTTGATGCCGAAGTGGTCGCGGGCGCAGAAGAGGCGGCGCTGCCGCTCGTCCCACAGGGCAAAGGCGAACATGCCGGAGAAGTGCTCCACGCAGGCCTCGCCCCACTTTTCCCAGGCGCGCAGGATGATCTCGGTGTCGCTGCTGGTCCTGTACTCGCCGCCCAGCTGCTCGCGCAGTTCGATGTAGTTGTAGATCTCGCCGTTGAAGCAGACCCAGTTGCCGTGGCCGTCGGTCATGGGCTGCTGGCCGCCGGCGATGTCGATGATGCTCAGGCGCCGGTGGGCAAGGCCCACGCTTTCGTCCTGCCGCATCCACACGCCCTGCCCGTCCGGCCCGCGGTGGGCCTGCAGGTCGTTCATCACGTTCAGTTTTTTCTCAAGGCCGCTGATCCTGCCGCCTTTCAGGCTGATGAGCCCGGCTATGGAACACATACTTTTCCTCCTTGCTCCCTTGTGGTTCAGGCATCCAGCGCCCCGGTGAGTTTTTCGGTGATCTGCCGCGCCGCGTCGCCGTTGCCGTAGGGCTTACCATAGGCGCTCTCGTCCACCGCCGTGTGCAGCACCTTGTCCAGGATGTCCTCCCGCGTGGGCTTGCACAGGATGTTGTGGTTGCCGGCCAGAGTCTCCACCCACTCCGTCTGGTCCCGCACGGTGACGCACGGGGTGTGCAGGATATAGGCCTCTTTCTGGAGCCCGCCCGAGTCGGTGACTACTTTCACCGCGTTCTTGGTGTAGAAGAGCATATCAATGTAGCCCACCGGCTCGATGATCACGGTGTTGGTGAACGCGTGCTGCTCGCAGGCCTGGCGCACCAGCGGGGCGGTGCGGGGATGTACCGGGAAGATCACAGGGCAGGGCAGCTCCTCGAACGCCGAGAGCACCTGATACACCTTTTCGGGGGTGTCGGTGTTCTCCGCCCGGTGGATGGTGGCGAGATACCAGCGCTGCGGCATGGCGCCCTCGCCCAGCAGCCGCCGGCTGCGGGCGAAATAGTAGTCCGGCGTCTGCTTGTCGATCTCGCGGGCGTAATGGAGCACCGCGTCGCACATCACGTCGCCCACGTTGAACACATTGCGGGTGATGCCCTCGCGGGTGAGGTTGTCCACCGCGGTCTGGGTGGGGGCGAAGAGCACGTCGGAGAGATGGTCGGTGACCACCCGGTTCTGCTCCTCGGGCATACGCTTGTTGAAAGAGCGCAGGCCGGCCTCCACATGGGCCACGGGGATGTGTATCTTGGAAGCGGCCAGCGCCCCCGCCAGGGTGGAGTTGGTGTCGCCGTAGACCAGAATTGCGTCCGGGCTTTCTTTTTCCAGCAGCTCCTCGATGCCCACCAGCATATCCGCCGTCTGGCGGGCATGGCTGCCGGAGCCCACGCCGAGGTTATAGTCCGGCTTGGGGATGCCCAGTTCGTCGAAGAAGATATCGGACATGTTTTTGTCGTAGTGCTGGCCGGTGTGCACCAGCACCTCCTGGTGCCGGGCGCGCAGCACCCGGGATACGGCGGCGGCCTTGACGAACTGGGGCCGCGCGCCCACAACGGTGAGGATCTTCATGGGGCGTTTCTCTCCTTGTCTGGATGTTTTCTTTACTGGTATACGGTGTATTGGATCAATTCCGGCAGTGTCTGCGCGCAAGCGATCCGCATCTCCACCTCCAGGGCATCGGTCTGTTCAAAGGCCTGGAAGTTGACCTGGTAGATATCCTGCTGCACAAAGCCCTCCACCTCTTCCACCGTTCCGTCGGCGCGTGTCACGGTGCAGGTAAAGGCGGCATCCTCCGGCACGGGGTCCACAAACTCCATCCGCACCCGGTAGAATGACACTTCCTGCTGGAAAGTGGTCTTTATCGTGTCGGGCGCCAGCTCCCCGGCGAACTGGACGCTGCTCATTTTTGTGCTGATGGGCAGATTGCCCAGGGTCTGCTGGGAGAAGTTGCTTCCAAGGTCCAAATCGAAATAGTTCCGTATGTCTCAGTATACGGTGATGACCTGGACCTGCTCGAAAAATCGATCCATCTGGTAATAGACGTCTTCGGCGGCTTCTCTCACCTTGAAGCTTTCGGCGTTTTCGCTTTCGCAGAGCGTTTCGATATCGGCCGCATAGTAGTTGCCGTAGGTGGGGTCAAACACATAGTTTCCATCCTGCGTTTCCACCTCCACCACAGAATGGCCTGTTATTGTTTCTCCCCAATATAATGAGGCGATATCATATACAGCCGCATTATATTAATGATGTCTGGACAACTCCTTTACCATTAGGTAGGCGTACATTCCACAATGGCCCTCTCCATATTCTAATATTTCCGCCTCACAGGGATTTCTGCCCTCCACCTGAGGGCCCGCTCCATAGTCGATTAGGCCATTAACATATTGACAGATTTCTACTGCTTGCTAGACGGTTGGGATGATCGTTTTACCGGTCTCCTTTTTAGAATGCACACCATGACAGGCAGTAACCAGCAGCACGGTTGGCAGAAGCGCACCAAGGATTAACAAACGTTTACAAATGCTCATTTCCATCATTTCCATTCCCATGCTTTGATTTGCCTTAAAAGGACACGGTTTTCCCCTTTGAAATTCCTGACGGTTACCGTCATTTCGTCTGCAGTAATGTTATTTATCAAGGCATACTGTAAAGCACTTTCCTGGTTCGTCATTTCTATCGAGCCAACCTCTTGCCCGTCACATTTAAAGCTGATCGTGTAATCCGTGGCAAAATTGTCGTCGCTTTCCCATTGCAAAAAGACAGACCCGAACGATACTGGGTCTCCCCCGCTCACTTTTAATGTAAATTTGGCTGGCTCCGTTTCAAGCATAGCCGCATAACCGTCAAGATCGTCATCCAGTGCATCTTCTATCCCATGATCCGGATAATACAACTCCGAATTTGCGCTTTCCAGCTCGATCTGTTTTATCTGGTCTTGCTGTTGGGACGAAGTGAACGTCCGCAGAAAGATGTTTTCCAATATGGTTTGATTCTGATCCCTGCTTGTGTAATTCCGGAAAAAGTATGCGCTGAGATCGTCTTCGTCCGCATTGCCGGCGAGAATTTTTTCCATCAGTTCTTTCCCTGCCGCACTTTGTGAAGCTTGATTGTTCAGCCAAATTTCCAGTTCATCTTTTTCGATTTTGTCCGAACCACTTTCCAAGATCTTGTTGTAGTAAGGCAGCATCGTGTCAACGTATGCCGCATACCGAAACTGTCCCTGATTCACCTGAGCAAAGAAATTGTCTGTCAGTTCACTGAGCACAGTGGTTATATCATCTTCCATCCGCTCATACGTGCTGGAGTTGTATAAACAGTTGTCGATAAGGAACGGAGCATCCTGGCAGAACAAGATGCCGCCGAAAGATTTTTCCGGTTCAAAAAACAAAACCATAGTATTTTGAGGCGAACCAAAAACATAAAACTCGTAATTGTTTGCCTGAATTTTGGTCGCCCACATGGCATAGAGCTCCCTGTTGGAAAACATCTTTATATCTCTCTGGTCATAACTACGCATCTTGATTTGCTGCATGTTGTTTTCATCCTGAACGTACCAAACAGACGAGAAGCCACCCACAACCTTTCCGCCAGAGAAAAACGGATTGCAAAAATCAACGGGTATCTCATCACATTCTTCATACAGATATGCTATATCATACGCAAATTCAGGGACGTAATCCAGGTGATCGAAACTTTGTTCCGAAAGAGCATCCTGGGCGGCATATGCCACCAAATCACCACAAAGATTCAGCTGCACAACACGGTTTTTGAATGTGTCTGTGACATATAGGGCGTCTTCTTCCGCAAGCACCGCATACGGGTAATCCCAATTGGTCAAATACGGCCCATTAGTGCCAATGGCGGAGATATAATTCAAATCTTTGTCCAGGAGGGTAATCATTCCGGTGTGCGCATCGCTTACAAGCAGCCGATTGCCGAACAGTTCCAGTGCCACCGGCCACATGTAAGCGTTTACGCCGTGGTTCGCGAGATGTCCAACTCGGCAGAGCTCATTTCCATCCCAATCGAATTTAATAATCTCTCTTGTCTGCAGGCTGGTGCAATACACCGCATCGCCGGAAATCTCCACACCGTGGGCCAAGAGGACTTCTCTTTTCCACAGCAGCTCACCATTGCTTTTAAACAGGAACAAGGCGTTTCCATCGTAGTCCGCAACCGCAATGCGGGTGCCGTCATCGCTCAGAGCCACGTTCTCCGGAGAGATAAGCCCTTCAGAAACAATCATCTGTTCGACATTGAACTTATTGTCGCTGCTAATCGTACCAATAAGAATGTTGTGGCCGTTGTAATTTGCCACATAGAGTTTCCCCGTTTCCTGATCAAAACATAAGCCGGTGGGGTTCCAAGAATCCTGCGCCATATCCAGCGTTTCATCAAGCGTGCCGAGGATCTCACAGGAATCAAGGCCAAGCGGCTCCAGTTCTGTTACCTGCCCAGAATTCCAGTCGAGGATTTGCAAATTTCGATAGTGGCAGATTAGAAACTTGTCTTCTTCATATCTGACTATAGAAGACGCCTGAACATTTTTATTCGTCTGGATAAACTGGAAATCCTCCGAGAGCGTCAATGCAGTCAATTCCCCCGTATCATTCTCCGGAAACGTAATGAGCGCCGAATGAGGGGCCGCAAGTTCGTCGGATGAGGAGCTGCCGGAACTGCTTTCTTGCCGTGGTACGGTGCATCCTACACAGGACACGATTACGGCCAGAGCCAGCACAAGCACGAGCCATTGCTTTCTCATTTTTGTTCGCATCAATTCGTCTCATTCCTTTCATTTAGACACAGTCAGCCCGTTCTTTCAAGCACCTCGAAATCCTGCCCGAATGGGCATCCGCCACTAAAAGCTGACCGTTATAAGTTTCGAGTGCTACTGGCCACATGTATGCATTTGCACCATATTTCGCCAAAGTTCCAACACGATTTACTTCATTTCCGTCCCAATCATACTGGATCACTTCTCGAGTGTCCAGGCTCGTGCAATAAACATACTCATCGGTTATTTCCACGCCATGTGCCAAGCCAACTTCTTTCTTCCATAAAACACTTCCGTCGTTTCCGAACAAAAACAATGCGTTTCCGTCGTAATCCGCCACCGCAATGCAAGAGCCATCTTCATTGACCACTACGTTTTCGGGAGAGACGAGCCCCTGGGCAACAATCATCTTTTCCACACGAAACTCGTAGTTTTCGGTGATCGTACCAATTAAAATGTTGTGCCCATTGTAATTTGCGATATACAATTGCTGCGAAGACTTATCATAGTACAAACCTGTTGGGTTCCATGGTTTTTCATCCATCGCAAGCTGCTCGTCAACGGTGCCCAAGACCTCACAGTTTTCAAGACCGCTCGGTATGATCTCGGTCTGCTCGCCACTGCTCCAATCCAGCAAACTCAATTTATCATAATAGGCTATAAGGAATTGATCGGCCTTGTACCGAACGATCGAGGCCGCCTTGGCCCTGTCATTGCTCTGGATATATTCAAAATCATCCCCCAGCGTAAATACCGTGAGCGCACCATTCCCGTTTTCCGGAAAAGAAATGTCATCTTCCCGCAATGCGATATCTGCCACGCTGGACGAGCTCTCTGCAGGCCCCACGGCATTGCTCTGGGCGGGGACGCATCCTGTAATGCAAGCAGCAAGGCCGACAAATGCCACAAGTATTGAAACTCTAATCTTCTTCAGCATATGCTTCTCCTTATACTTCGCGCCTCGGAGAGTCTCAATCGTTCAGCAGCCCGTTTTCTTGCAAAATCTTCTCGAACGCCGCTTTCTGGCTCTCGTAGCTGAATTTGTTTTTGCAGTTGGCGTAGTTGGCTTTCATCGCCGCCACCCGCTGGGGGTCGTGGAGCAGCGCGTTCAGGGTGCGGCCGAACTTGTCCGGGTCGGACAGGTCCTCCGCCACCCCCACGCCGTGCTCGCCGGCCACCATGGAGATCTCTTTCATCGAAACATCGTAGAGCATGGGCAGCGTGGCCTCGAAATACTCCATCAGCTTGTTGGGCACCGAGTAGGAGAAATATTCGTCCATGGCCGAATAGGGCAGCACGCCCAAATCGGCGTTGACGGTGAACTTGAGCAGTTCGCTCTGGTTCACCCAGCCCACCATCACCACCCGGTCTTTGCGGCCCTCCTGCTCCAGGATCTTGAGGAACGTCTCCTCGTAGGGCCCGCCGCCCACCACCGCAAGGTAGCAGTCGTCCTCCAGATACCGGGTGGCGCGGGCCAGGTTGTCCAGGTTGCGAAGTTCGGTCATGCTGCCCTGGAAGATCGCCACACGGCTGCCCCGGGGGACGCCATACCGGCTCCAGAAGTCCCGCTCCCGCTCGGTATACGCCAGGCTCAGGTCGGCGCTCATGCAGGAGTAGATCACATCAAAATGCTTGTTGTAACATTCGCCCATGTCCTGCGCTAAGTACTTGCCCACCGTGATGCACACATCGCACCGGGGATACAGCTCCGCCTCGCTCTTTTCCGACATCTCGATCTTGTTTTTCATGGTGCTCTCCCACAGGCGGGCCTGCTTATACCACCACTCGTGGCAGTCCACCATCAGCTTGCAGCCGACGGCCTCCTTGAGCATCACGCCGATGGGCAGCGTGGGAAGGTCCGCCACATAGACGAGATCCGGCTTTTCGTGGCGCAGGCTGCGGCGCACCCGCTCCAGGATGGGGGAGAAATCGTAGACGATCTTGCGGTATTCCCGGAAGTCAAAGCGCTTGCCCTCCAGCTCATCCTCCCCCAGCTCGCCCCAGGGGATGGGGACGCCGCAGTACAGCTCGGGGGGATCGTTGTTGAACAACCACACGCCGTTGTCGGCGCTTTTGCAGTGGGCGGCCAGCGCCCGGCCCCGCGGGCCCTCGGTGTAGGCCACCGCGATGTCCCCCAGCATGGTGTAGCCGTCGCCGGCCACCTTGTTCAGGTCCGCGCTCACGATCGCGCGCTCGTATTCCCGCGCCTCCGCGGCAAGGGCCCTGTCGGTGATCACCGTGACGTGCCGGGTGCGGCTGTCGTAGACAAGGCAGCGCCCGCCCTTTTCCAGCGAGGCGAAAAAGCCGCTGCGCTCCCCCACCGTTTTTATGGTGTAGCCGTCCTTGCTCTTGCGGGCGCCGGAAAGCTCGCCCAGCCCCGCGGCGTATCGCTGGTGCTCCGCGTGGTACTGCTCCTGCTTTTGGATCACCGCCTCCAACAGGGCCTGCTCATTGGCCAGCAGGGCGCCGGTCTTCAGGCCATACAGCTTGACGGTTTTCCAGTCCAGCGGGCGGACGACGTACTCCGGGTCACGGTCGTTGGTGAAATCGGTGTAGGCCGCCGGGAAGAGTTTGACGGTGTAGCCGTTCTCCTGCAGCACATCCGCGAAGAAAAAGATGCGCCGGTCGATGTATGCGTCGTGCGTGACGAGCCATGCAATGCGCTTGGTGCTCATAACTTGATTCTCCTCTTGATCTTGAAATACAGCTCCTTGAGCCCCATTGAGATCAGCAGCTCATAGAGCCTGCTGTGACGCCGGAGCCAGCCGTGGAAACGGCGTTTGCCGTTCCGGAGCGCCGCAAAGGCTTTTTGGCGGATGCGGGACGGTCGCCCGCCCTCGCAGATGCCCATGATCGCTTCCGCGAACAGGGAGTCGATGATGATCTTTCTCCCGTCCCAGGGTACCTGGGACGGAGAAACGCCTCGGGGGACGTCCCCCGAAAACGCGGCGCAACTTTCGGCCACCAGTGAATCGATGATCAGCGTGCGGGCGTCGCTCGACGGCAGAGGCTGCGGCGCGTCGCCCTGTGGCAGAGGTCCCGGTGCTTCCTGCAGCTCCGTGGCCAGCAAACTGTCCACGATCAGCGCCCGGGCATCCTTCTCTGGGGCCTCCCGGGGCTTCGCGTCCGGCGGGCACTCTGCGGCGCGCTCGTCCTGCGGTGCCGGGCACACGGCCTGTACGAACCGCTGCAACGCGTTCTCCTGGCGCCGGTGCGTTTCGCCGGTGAGCTGCAGCCAGCGCTCCGGTTCATGGGAAAGGGCCAATCCCTCGGCAGGCATCAGAAGCGCGTATCGCACGCCGTCTTTCTCAAAGCGCAAAAAGCCGCCCTGACCTCCGGGGTAGAACCAGCAGGGGACATCCTCATCGCCGGCAAGCCGGCAGTGGTACAGGGTAACGTTTTGCGCTTTGAAGTATATCTTCACATAAACAGGCGCGTATTCCCACTGTCCCTCCAGGCGGCAGGTCGTGGGCGTTTCGCCCCATTCCCATTCGCAAACATAAAATTCCCTGCCCTCCGCGTCCAGCAGCGCCACCGAAACATTGCCGGGACCGCCGGGCATGGCCCCGGTCACCTCCAAGGCGGTGTAATGCCGCGCGAGCGCCGGAAACGAGACCGCGAACCATGCAGTTTCCGCCTGATCCTGGCGGGCGAAGCGGAACGCGTCCTGTTCCGCCTCCATGGTACAGCCTTGCAGATACAGGCCCGGGGTCATCTCGGTCGCCGTATATACCTGCCGAGGCCGCACTTCGCTGGAGGGCTGCAGAACATTGCACGCCCGGCGCAGACGGTCGAAGCCCGTCTGCCGGGCGGGCCAGCCGGTGTCTGGCTGCTGATCCACCCGGCAAAACAGCACACCGATCTCGGTGTAGGCCGGGAATGGCCGGTCAGCATCAAAGTCGGCCAAACGTCTCAGGACCTGCCGTTCGCCCTGGCCCACGTTGGCGCTTTTTCCGCCGCAATTCGGGCAGACGGCGCCCTCCACGCAGTACATATTCCAGCCAAGCCGGTGCGCGACGGCGGCTTCCAAAAGCTCTTTCCGGCGCAGGGAAACGTCTCCGGTGTAGTTTACGCAGACGGGACGCCACGCGCCGGACACCAGATCGGTGAGGCGCTGCTGATCGAAAAACCGTTTGTGATGGTTCACGTGCCAGACATTCCGGCAGGCGGGGCAATATGCCATGGCCATGACGGGATCTTCCTGAAAAGGCACCTGGAGATACAGGTATTTCCGGCTTACCCGCTCCAG
Organism: Candidatus Allofournierella merdigallinarum; assembly: GCA_019117205.1. Lineage (GTDB taxonomy): Bacteria > Bacillota > Clostridia > Oscillospirales > Ruminococcaceae > Allofournierella_A > Allofournierella_A merdigallinarum. Next base: position 15,342 of record DXAC01000015.1, read on the forward strand.
CTCTGCCATGCCTTTCGCCAACACGTCGTCCGGCAGATGCTCCAGCATATCGCACGCCATGACCATATCCACCGAGCCGTCGGCCAGGGGGATATCCATAATGTCCCCCACACAGGTCTGGCGCAGATTGCCCCGCAGAATCTCCTTGCTGATGTCCATGGCCAGTACCGAGAGATCCGGGGGGAGATTGCGATTCACATATCCCGGGCCGGAACCGATGTCCAGCACCGTTTCCACGTCCCGGGGGAGCACATTCAAAAAAGAGGCAATAGCGTTGTCGATTGAAGGCACCCCGTCGTCCGCTTTCTGGTGCGCCGCGAGATAGTCCTCCGCTTCGCCCTCGTTTGTTTCGTTGATTGCACTGGAACCGACAATTTCAAAGCGCTGGGGGCGGGGATAAAACTCGTCCCATCTGCGCCAAAACGCCTCGAACGCGCCGGCGTCCTCTGACGCAAGGTGGAACAGGCTCTGCCGGCGAACCTCCCGCAAAAGCGGTGCCAGTTCCACAGCCTGCCGCGCGGGCCGGCCTACGTTGTCCTCCAGCCAGTAGAGGAATTGCCGGTATACGTCTACCATGGCGTCGGCGGGCGAGTCCGGCGTCATGGCGCGGACTGCCTCCAGCAGTTCTTTTGTGCAGGGGTAGCGCTCGCCCGTATCTGGCGCCCAAACAAGGTCTCCCTCCGCCGCGCAGAAGCTGACCTTGCAGCAAGCCTGCAAAGCCACGGCGCGCAGAATATTCTTTGCCAGCGGCCGGATGGGAACGCCGGCTGTGAGGACCTCAATGTTCCAGGTCATAACGTATCCTCGCTTTTGAAAGTTGTACCGTCAAACTGCCAGTGCGTGTTTCCGCACGCCCAGGTGCAGGCGTGGAGCATCTCCCCCAGGGACTTGCGGACTCCGAACGGCTGCTGCACCTTAAAAAACAGCGAGCGATCAGCCACACAGAAAGACGGTTCCTCCGCCAGCCGGGACATATTGCACTGTTTGAATATCCCGATACTGACCATATACTCGCCCTCGCCGATCCGCATGGGGGAGAGCAATGCCTCCAGGGTGGTCTCCCCCTCCAGGCCGCGGATGCCCACGTCCTCGCTCTTGCAGAAAAGCTGGGTGATCACCTTGCCGCTGCGCGCCATGATGCACACCACCGCCACGAACCGCTCCACCCGCTGCAGCGCGTTGAGCCGGATCTGGAAGCGGATGGTCTCGCCGGTGACGAAACTGCGGGTGCTGGTGCCTTCTGCGTTGAGTATGTCCAGCTTCTCGATGTGCAATTCCTGGGAGCCATAGACCGAGTTGGTCTTTTGCATCTGCTGGTAATCGGCGGCCTCTTCCGGGTCCGCGGCCGGCCCCGCGGCCGCCGCATCCTGCGCGGGGGGCGTGTCGTCGCGGGCGGGCGCCTGGGGCGCGTCCTCCTGCGGCGGCTGCTCCGGCGCGGCCGCCGCGTCCAGCTGGAACTCGAAACGGGTGGTCCCGTCGTGGATCTGGCCCAGGCGCTTGTAGGCCGTGCCGTCGAAATACTCCAGATACACCTTTTCCCGGCTGTCCGGCCGGGCCTTGATCTGGATGGTCAGCGGGCTGCTGGCCAGGTGGATCGGCACCGCCATCTGAAAGGGCGCGTGGCAGTTGGAGCCGTTCTGGTCGCAGTAGGCCCGGTAGAAGCTCTGGCGGTCCTTGCGCGCCTCGCTCCAGTCCATGGCGCCCTTTTCGGCCAGCAGGCAGGTGAACTGGGAGGGGTCGTCGTCCGTGGGCGCGCCCGGGCGGAGCTCCGACACCGTTTTGTCCTGGCAGAGCAGCTCGCAGCCGCTGACCGGGTGGGAATAGCGCGGATGCTTGCCGTCGCAGACAAAGTGGAACAGGATGACCTGGGTGGACTCGTCCGCCTGAGCGATGTTCACCATGTCCTTGTGGCGCACCCGGAACTCCTTGGCCCGCGCGCGCATCTCCTCTTCTTCCCGGATCTTCTTGTTGTAGATCTTGGACACCTCCAGCGAGGTGCCCTCGTGGGTGATCTCGCCCCGCTCCAGCAGGATGGCCCGGTCGCAGATCTCCAGCACGCTGTCCATGCTGTGGGACACGAACAGTACCGTGGCGCCGCTGTCCTGGGTGAGGCGCTTCATCCGCTCGGCGCACTTGGAGGTGAACGCCGCGTCGCCCGCGCCCAGCACCTCGTCGATGATGAGGATGTCCGGCTCCAGCGCGGTGGATACGGCAAACGCCAGGCGGGAGTACATGCCCGCCGAGTAATACTTCACCGGCTGGTGGATGTAGTCCTCCAGTTCGCTGAACTCGATGATCTCGTCCACCGAGTCGCGTATCTTCCGGGGCTCCATGCCCGCGTAGGCAAGGGCCGCCCGGATGTTCTCCACGCCGGTGAACTCCGGGTGGAAGCCGGTGCCCATCTGCAGCAGGGCCTGGATCTTGCCGTTCACGGTGATGCTTCCCTCGGTGGGCTTCAGGTTGCCGACGATCAGCTTGAGCAGGGTGCTCTTGCCCGCCCCGTTGCGGCCGATGATGCCGATGCGCTCGCCCTTGGGCACCACCAGGTCCACGTTGCGCAGCGCCCAGAACTCCCGGTATTTGGGCTCGCGGTCCCAAAAGCGGAGCTTGTCGAGGCCGAAGATATCCCAGATGCGGTCCGACTGTTTGTCAAACAGCTTGTACATTTTTCCGAGGCCATGGACCTCCACGGCATTTCCCATAGTCCCTGTCTCCTTTAGATATTGTCGTCGAACAGCTGCTTCATCTTTTCAAAGAACCAGAACCCCAGCAGGAATGTGACCAGGGAGAAAACGATCAGGATGGGGAACACATTCTGGGTGGGATACCGCTGGTAGAGCAGGCAATCCTGGTAGGCGGTGATGAAGTAGTACAGCGGGTTCAGCTTGAGGAAAGCGCGCAGGCCCTCGGGGATCATGTCCGGCGTGTAGGCGATGGGGCTCACCATCATCAAAAACATGGTGATGATGCCGATCAGGCTTTGCATGTCCCGCAGGATCACGTTCAGCGCCGAGATGATCCACCCCACGCCGATGCCGAACATGACCTGGAAAAACCAGATGGGCACGATCATGAGCGTCCACCAGGACAGCTTGCCCATCACCGCGAGGGCGATCACCAGGATGCACATACCCACCACCTCGGTGCACTGGCTGAAGAACACCGCTTTCACCGGGATGATCTCGATGGGATACAGGGTGTTTTTCACCAGCGAGGCATTGGCGGTCACCGACACAACGCTGTTCGCCAGCCCCTCGCTGAAGCCGAGAAAGGGGATCAGGCCGGCGAAGATGAGCAGCACGTATTCGGGGGTGCTGATCTGGTCAAGGCGCAGCCGCAGGATAAAGACGTAGACGATGGAATAGGCGCTCAGCATCAGGATGGGATACAGGATCAGCCAGAACATGCCCAGCACCGACCCCGCATACCTCGACCGGATATCCGAGATCGTGGTGGCGCGAAGCATCTTGCGGTGTTTCCACAGCATTTCAAACGAACGAAACATCAGATCACAGCCTCCGAAAGTGATGTGTTGACAAGCGCCGCGGCCCCTTTTTTGGCGCAGGGCCGCCCGGTGTCTGCCCGGTCGGCCCCGTTTGCGCGAAAAGCGCCCTTTTTTACCTGAGCTTGCCCGCGATCTGCTCCACCGCGTCCCTGGTCAGATAGGGGTGCATGGGCAGGCTGAGCACCGTTTCGCACAGCCGCTCGGTGACGGGACAATCCGCCCGGGCGCTGTCGGTGCCCGCAAAGGCCTTTTGCAGGTGCATGGGCTTTGGATAGTAGACCATGGTGGGGATGCCCTGCTCTTTCAGCTTTGCCTGCAGGGCGTCCCGGTCGGTGCCGGCCGGCAGCCGCAGCGTGTACTGGGCCCAGCTGCTGGTAAAGCCCTCGGGGCGGTGGGGCAGCGCAAAGCCGCACCCCGCCAGCGCCTGGTCGTACCAGCGGGAGACCTGCTCCACCGCATCCAGCTCGCTGTTGCGGAACGCCTCCAGCTTCACCAGCAGGATCGCCGCCTGGAGGGTGTCCAGCCGGCTGTTCACGCCCAGACGCACGTTGTCGTACTTCATGGCGCCCTTGCCGTGCACCGCGTAGCTGCGGATCAGGTCGGCCCACTCGTCGTTGTTGGTGAAGATGGCTCCGCCGTCGCCGTAGCAGCCCAGGGGCTTGGCCGGGAAGAAGCTGGTGGTGGCGATGTCGCCAAAGGAGCCCACCCGGCGGCCGTTCACCGTGCCGCCGAAGCCCTGGGCGCCGTCCTCCAGCAGCAGCAGGCCGTGCTTTTTGCAGATGGCCTCGATGCGGGGGTAGTCCGCCGGCAGGCCGAACAGGTCCACCGCCACCACGGCCCGCAGGGTGTACCTGCCCTGGGCCTTTACCTCCAGGATCTTCTGTTCCAGCTTGTCCGGGTCCAGGTTGAAAGTGCCCTCGTCCACGTCCACGAACAGGGGTGTGGCGCCCTCGTAGGCCACCGTCTCGCCGCTGGCAAAGAAAGTGAAGTCGGGCACCAGCACCGCGTCGCCCGGGCCGATGCCCCAGGCCATCAGGGCAAGGGTCAGCGCGTCGGTGCCGTTGGCGCAGGTGATGCAGTGTTTGACGCCCACGTAGTCCGCCAGCTGCTGTTCCAGCTGGCGGACCTCCTGGCCGGAAATGTAGTTCGCCCGGGCGCAGACTTTCTGCACCGCGGCGTCGATCTGAGGTTTGAGCACCTCGTATTGTTTTTGCAGATCACGGAATTGCATACCTTGTCAACCCCTCCGTTCACACAAAATGGAATCGACGATCTGATAGCGCCGGCCGCAGTCGGGGCAGACCAGGTCCTTGTCCAGCACCTGGCCGCACTCGCACACCCAGCCGATCTGCCTGGCGGGCACCCCCGCCACTAGCGCGTGGTCCGGCACGTCCTTTGTCACCACCGCGCCGGCGGCGACGGTGGCAAACGCACCGACGGTGTGCCCGCAGACGATGGTGCAGTTGGCGCCCAGCGTGGCGTCGTGGCGCACCAGCGTTTTTTTGTAGTTCCCCGCCCCTTTCGGGTAACGGGCGCGGGGGGTGAGGTCGTTGGTGAACACCATGGAGGGGCCGCAGAACACACAGTCCTCCAGCTCCACCCCCTGGTACACCGAGACGTTGTTCTGCAGCTTCACCCCGTTGCCGATGCGTACATGGTCGCCCACGTTCACATTCTGGCCCAAAGAGCAGTTCTCCCCGATCACCGCGCTGCCGTGGACGTGGCAGAAATGCCATATCCGCGTGCCCGCGCCGATGCGGGCCCCCTCGTCCACGCAGCTGGTCTCATGAATGAAGGCATCCATCGCCGAACATCCCTTTCATATCCTCGCTGGCAAAGTCCTCCAGCGGCAGCTTCACCGGCTGGCCGGTCTTGCAGCTCTTGTAGATGGCCAGCACCATTTCCAGGGCGTTGCGGCCCGCCACCGCGTCCACATAGGGCTTGCGGTGGTTGCGGATGGCGTCCATCACATCGGCGTACAGGCTGGTGTGGCCGTTGCCGTAGACGTTGCTGGTCTGCTCCTCCAGGCCCTTGTTGGCGGCGTCCGCCTCGGTCTCGTCGGCAAACTCCCACACGTCCAGGTTGTTGGTGGACTTGCCGCCGATCTTCACGGTGCCCTTTTCGCCGAACAGGTACAGCGTCTCCTCCAGGTTTTTCGGATAGACGTTGGTGGTGCCCTCCACCGTGGCCACGGCCCCGTTTTTGAACCGGATCACCGCCATGCCCACGTCCTCGGCCTCCAGGTAGTCATGGAACTGCTGCTTGGTGACGCCGTAGACCTCGTCCACCTCATTGCCGAACATCCAGCGCAGCAGGTCGATGCCGTGGATGCACTGGTTCATCAGGCAGCCGCCGTCCTGGGCCCAGGTGCCCCGCCAGGGCGCCTGCTCGTAGTATGCCCGGTTGCGGTTCCAGCGCACGTGGATGCTGCCGTGGCTCAAGGTGCCGAAGCGGCCGGCCTCCAGCGCCTGCCGGGTCTTCTGCACCGCCACGTTGAAGCGGTTCTGGTGGCAGGCGCAGACGGTGACGCCCTTTTCCTCGCTGCGGCGGATGATCTCCTCGGCGTCCGCCATGGTCATGGCCATGGGCTTTTCGATGATCACGTTCACGCCGGCGTCGATGCAGTCCAGGGCGATGCGGGCGTGCAGGCCGCTCTCGGTGGCGATGGCGACGAGCTCCAGCTCGGGATGCTCCGCCAGAAGCTGCTTGTAGTCGGTGTAGCGGGCGATGGAGGGATCCTGTTCCAGGCCGTGCTTTTCCAAAAGCGCCTGCATGTGTTCCGGCAGGATGTCACACACCGCCACCAGCTCCAGGCCGTTGTTCAGCACCGCTTTGATGTGGTTGGTGGCGATGCGGCCGCAGCCGATCAGGGCGTATTTCATTTTACAGCACCTCGATGTTGTCCCGGTTTTCCACGTTCTTCATCACGTTCTTGGTGTCGAAGACCGCCGAAGCGTTCTGCTGCACCATGTTGTAATCCACGTTGCTGTGGGCGCAGGTGACCATCACCAGGTCCGCCTGCCGCACCACCTCGGGGGTCAGGGCGGGGATGCTGTGGAGCACCTTGCCGCCGTGCTTGCACTCGGCCACCCAGGGATCGTAGTAGGTGACCTGGGCACCCACCTTGTTCAGCTCGTCGATGACCCGCAGGGCCGGGCTCTCCCGGTAGTCGTCGATGTCCTGCTTGTAGGCCACGCCCAGCACCAGCACCTTGGCCCCGTTGATGGCTTTCTTGTGGCGGTTCAGGATGTGCATCGCCCGCTCCACGCAGTACTCCGGCTGGCCGTCGTTGATGACCATGCTGTTCTCGATGAGGGTGGTGTGGAAGCCGTACTCCCGGGCTTTCCAGGTGAGATAGTAGGGGTCCAGGGGGATGCAGTGGCCGCCCAGGCCCGGGCCGGGATAGAACGCCTGGAAGCCGTAGGGCTTGGTCTTGGCCGCGTCCACTACCTCCCAGATGGAGATGCCCATGCGGTTGCACAGCCGGGCCAGCTCGTTCACCAGGCCGATGTTGATGTTGCGGTAGGTGTTCTCCAGGATCTTTTCCATCTCCGCCACCGCCGGGCTGGAGACCTCTTTCACGTCGCCCTCCAGCACCGCCCGGTACATGGCGGCGATGACCTCTGTGGCGTCCTTGCCGACGCCGCCCACCACCTTGGGGGTGTTCTTGGTTTTGTAGATCAGGTTGCCCGGATCCACCCGCTCGGGGCTGAAGCCCAGGTAGAAGTCCTCGCCGCAGACAAGGCCGCTGCCCTGCTCCAGCAGCGGGCGGATCAGCTCCTCGGTGGTGCCGGGATAGGTGGTGGACTCCAGCACCACCATGGTGCCGGCTTTCAGGTGCTTGGACACGGCGATGGTGGAATCCCGCACGAAGCTGATGTCCGGCTCCTGGTGGGCGTCCAGCGGGGTGGGCACGCAGATGGCGATAAAATCCACGTCCTTGATAAAGCTGAAATCGGTGGTGGCGCGCAGTTTGCCGGCCTTGACGATCTCCTCCAGGTCGCTGTCCACCACGTCGCCGATGTAATTCCTGCCGGCGTTGACCATGTCCACCTTGGCCGCCTGCACGTCAAACCCGATGGTCTCGAACCCGGCCTTGGCCTTTTCCACCGCAAGAGGCAGGCCCACATACCCCAGGCCGACAACGCCCACCCGGATGGTCTTGTCTTCGATCTTTTTCAGAAGTTCTTGCTTCATCATGTTTTCCATTCGTCCTTTCGATGGTTTAAATACATATATCCAGATATCGCAGGATATCTTTCCGAAACAGATGTCGCGGGCCCTTGCGCCAACCTTTTAATTATACCGATCATTGGCCCTTTATGCAACTGCCTGCGCCCCGTCCTGTTTCCCTGGTGTAACATCCGGCGCCTTTGTGTAACGCTTTTTGGATATTCTGGTCCGGGCGCGGCCCGGCCAGCCAGGCAGTCCGTATTATTATAGCACTATTTCAGGTGAATTTCATCCCTTTCCCTGCAAATGCTACAATTTGTACACATATTGGCCGGCGGCGCCGGGCCGGGGGATGGGCGCAGGGTGCTCGCGTCACGCCGGGGCGGACTGCTCGCTGCCGGCCGCCGCCCGCATCCTGCGGCGCAGCACCAGGAAGCAGATCAGGTGTACCACCGCCGTGAGCCCCCAGGACACCGGGTAGGACAAATACAGACACAGCTGGGTGCGCTCCCACTGGAACAGGGTCATCACCCAGACGATCCGCAGCACGCAGGCGCCCAGGATGGACACCACCATGGGCAGCAGCGAGGAGCCCAGGCCCCGGACGCTGCAGGCCAGGCAGTCCATCCAGCCGCAGAGGAAATAGGTGGTGCAGACCACGCTCATCCGGTACAGGCCGTAGGTGATGACCTGGGCGTCGGGGGTGTAGATGGCCAGCAGCCAGCGCCCCGCCAGGTAGGCGCTGGCGCCCAGGGTGATACCCACCGCCGCCGACAGCAGCATACACCGGGCCACCACCTGGTCCACCCGGGCAAAGCGCCTGGCGCCCACGTTCTGGCTGACAAAGCTCATGGAGGTCTGGGACACGGCGTTCATGCAGGTGTAGACGAAGCCCTCGATGTTGGAGGCCGCCGTGTTGCCCGCCATCACCGACGAGCCAAAGCTGTTCACCGACGACTGGATCAGCACGTTGGACAGGCTGAACACCATGCCCTGCACGCCGGCGGGCACGCCGATCCGCAGGATCTCCCGGAACTGCTCCGGGTCGATGCGAAGCTCGCCCAGCACCAGCCGGAACGCCCCGGTGTTGTGTTGCAGGCAGACCACGATCAGGTAGGCGGACACCGTCTGGCTGAGGATGGTCGCCAGGGCCACGCCCGCCACCCCCAGGGAAAAGGCGATGACAAACAACAGGTTCAGGGCCACGTTGATGATGCCCGCCAGGGTGAGGAAGTACAGGGGCCGCCGCGTGTCGCCCACCGCCCGCAAAATGGCCGCGCCGAAGTTGTACACCAGCAGGCTGGGCGCGCCCACAAAGTAGATGCGCAGATACAGGGTGGCCTGGTCGATCACGTCGTCGGGGGTGCCCAACAGCTCCAGCATGGGCCGGGAGGCCGCCACCCCCACGAAGATCAGCAGCACGCCCCCCGCCAGCGCGGTGAGCATGGCGGTGTGTACCCCCTTGTGTACCGCGTCCATGTTTTTCGCCCCGTAGCTGCGGGCGATGAGCACGTTGGCGCCCACCGACAGCCCGATGAACAGGTTGACGATCAGGTTGATGAGCGCCGAGGTGGAACCCACCGCCGCCAGCGCCGTGTGGCCGGTGTAGCGGCCCACCACGATGATGTCCGCCGCGTTGAACAGCAGCTGCAGCACGCCCGAGCACATCAGCGGAAAGGAAAAGGTCAGGATCTTGCCCAGCAGCGGGCCGCTGGTCATGTTCATCTCATAGCTTCGCGCCAAGGAAAAACGCCCTCTTTCTCGGTTTTACATCCTTTTTACATACTTTCGTCCGTGTCCTATCATAGCACAGATCCGCCGGTTCGCAAGCCGCAATTTTCCAAAGGCGGCCCGCCGGCGGGCCGCGGCGGTTTGTTCTCTTGCATTTCACCGGCCATATCCTTTATAATAGGGATGGATCTTCCCCCGGCGGCCCCAGGGCCACGCGGGCCGGGGTCCGGATCGAAGCAACAAAGGAGAACTGTATTATGCGAACTGTCGGCACTACATCCCGCGGCGTGCGCTGCCCGGTGATCCGGGAGGGGGACGACCTGGTCAAGATCGTCACCGACGCCATCCTTGCCTGCGGCGAGGAGCAGCATATCGAGTTTCAGGACAAGGACATCGTGGCGGTGACCGAGGCGGTGGTGGCCCGCAGCCAGGGCAACTACGCCAGCGTGGACGCCATCGCGGCGGACTGTGCCGCCAAGTTCGGCACCGACACCATCGGCCTGACCTTTCCCATCCTGAGCCGCAACCGCATCGCCATCTGCCTGAAAGGCATCGCCCGGGCGTTCAAAAAGGCCTATATCCTGATGAGCTACCCCAGCGACGAGGTGGGCAACCACCTGTTTGACGAGGACCTGCTGGACGAAAAGGGCGTGAACCCCTGGAGCGACGTGCTCAGCGAGGAGAAGTACCGCCAGCTGTTCGGCTATGTGAAGCACCCGTTCACCGGCGTGGACTATGTGGAGTACTACGGCGAGCTCTTCCGCAGCCAGGGCTGCGAGGTGGAATTCGTCTTCGCCAACGACGTGCGGGCCATCCTGCCCTACACCAAAAACGTGCTCTGCTGCGACATCCACAGCCGTTTTCGCTCCAAGCGCTGGCTGGAGGCGGCGGGCGCCGAGAAAGTGCTGCTGCTCAGCGACATCCTCACCGCCCCGGTGAGCGGCAGCGGCTGCAACGAGAAGTTCGGCCTGCTGGGCTCCAACAAGGCCACCGAGGAGAGCGTGAAGCTGTTCCCCCGTGACTGCGAGACCTTTGTGGCCCGGCTGGCGGCCAGCCTGCGCGAGGCCACCGGCAAACAGATCGAGGCCATGGTCTACGGCGACGGTGCTTTCAAGGACCCGGTGGGCAAGATCTGGGAGCTGGCGGACCCGGTGGTGAGCCCGGCCTACACCCTGGGCCTGGAGGGCCAGCCCAACGAGCTGAAGCTGAAATACCTGGCGGACAACGACTTTGCCGATCTCTCCGGCGAGGCCCTCACCGCCGCCATCAAGGAGAGCATCACCCACAAGGACGCGGACCTGAAAGGCCAGATGGCCAGCCAGGGCACCACCCCCCGCCGCCTCACCGACCTGATCGGCAGCCTGTGCGACCTCACGTCCGGCTCCGGCGACAAGGGCACCCCCATCATCCTCATCCAGGGCTATTTCGACAACTTCGCCAAAGAGGAGAAGTGACGGCGGCCCGAACACCGCACACAAAAGCGGGCGCATCGTTTTGACGATGCGCCCGCTTTTTTCGCGTTGGCGCGGGGGTCAGTCCTCGAGGCGCCCGAAGCAGCGGAACAGATAGAACGTGTTGGCAAAACCGGTGAGCAGAACGATGAGCAGCGTCGTGGCTGCGGCGCCCATCGAGCCCCACCACTGGATGAAGAACCAGTTCGAAAGGATGTTCGCGGGGCCGGACACGGCGGACACGATGAAGTTGAACCTGAGCTTGCGCTGGGTGGTCATCAGGTTGCCGGCGATGGTGCGGAACGTGCCGGAGAAAAAGTAGCTCACCGCCAGCACCCGGAACACCGGCACCGCGTCCAGGTAGATCTCGCCGAACAGGATGCGGATCAGCAGCGGGGCGAACAGGAACAGCCCCCCGGAGATGATCGCGTTCAGGCCGCCCACCGCCGCCAGCGTGGCCTTGTAGTGCTGTATGCACCACTGCTTTTCCCGGTTGTGCCGCGCGAAATAGGGATACAGATACACCGCGATGGCCGACGGGATAAAGGTAAGCGCGGTGGGGATGGTGGTGGCCACCTTGTAGCTGGCCAGGATGGTCTCGTTGGGGTCCACGATGCCCAGCACGAACACGTCGGACAGATACAGCAGCTGGGACAGGCCGTTGGTGGCCATGGACAACAGCGAGATCTTGACAAGGTCCACCCGGTCGGTGCGGTCGATGGCGCCGGGGCGGCCCAGCAGCCGGAACAGCGGGAACCTGAGCACGCAGCCGGCGTAGACAAAGGTGAGCAGCAGCGCCAGGTATTTGCCCCAGACCAGGCCGTATTCCCGGGCCGCCACCGCGCCCAGGATGGAGCACACGCAGACGCACAGGGTATTCACCGTGTTGAGCGCCGCATACTCCCTGTTGCGCCTCTGCCCCCGGAGGTAGATGGTCATCCACTCGAAGATGAATTGCAGCGGCGGCAGCAGACACAGCGCCTGGATCATCCGGCCGCCGCCGGGGATGGAGAGGGGCAGCAGGGTGCCGATGAGCACCAGCAGCACCGTCAGCGCCCCGTCGGCATACAGGCCCACCCGCGCGCCGAAGCGGCACAGATCATCGTAGTAGGCCCTGTCGTCCGCCCGCTCGCTGCACAGCTGCAACAGCCCCGACACCACACCCAGCCCGTTGAGCAGCAGCACCAGGCTGTAGATGTTCCAGGCGTAGGTGAAGACCCCGTACGCCTCCTTGGAGATCAGCCGCACCAGCACCACGTTGCTGAGGAACGTGAGGATCTTGTTGATGACGCTGCTGCCGAAGATGTGGAAAAAGCCGGTTTGAAAAAGTTTTTTAAAAGCTCCCATGCCAAACCAACGTCCTTATGTAATTGCCTCTTCCCGGGCACTGCCGGCGGCCAGCCGCTCGCCCAGCTGGTAAGCCTGGGCCACGCAGTCCTCGATGGAGCAGTATTTCCAGTCGCCGTAGCGGCCGATGGTGTGGATGTGCTCCTGGGCGAGGCGGGCCTTGAGCCGCTCCTTTTCCCGCTGGGACTCCGCGGAGATGTGGACATAGGCCGGGTCCATCAGCACGCAGTTCCAGGCAAACAGTTTGTGGGCGGTGACCAGCCCGGCCTTTTTCAGGTCGCACAGCACCCGGTCGAACCAGTCCTCCGGCCGGACCCGGGCGTCCTCCGGCAGGCCGATCTCCACATAGAGGCTCATCTTGTCCCGGTGGAGGATGTTGTTGTAGAAGCCCACCCGGTAGAACACCAGGTCGGGGTCCGGGTAGTAGATCCAGTGGACCGTCCGGTCTTCAGGGGGCGCGTCGAAGCCCAGGTTGAAGATCAGGACCTTGTTGGAGGTGTAGCTCGCCCGGTGGGGCAGGCCGCACATGCTGAGCAGTCGGGGGAACGGCATGGTGCTGATCAGCCGCCGGTAGTGTACCTCCAGATCACCCGCGACCGCCACCTGCCGGTCGGGCAGGATCCTTTCCACCTGCCGGCCCAGCCGGAGGCTGCCGGCGTCCACCTCTTTCAGCAGCTCCTCCACAAAGGCCGCCGCGCCTTTGGCGGAATAGAAGAACGTGTCGTTGTAGGTGCCTATCTTCTCCCCGCGAAAATGCCGGATGATCTCCGCGGGCTCCGCCTTTGGGAAAAAGCGGCCCATGGCGTCGATGTCCAGCTCGTTCAGGTCGCAGGAATAGAGCTTTTCGTTGTAGGGGATGAGGAATTTCTCGGCGATGGGCACGCCGAATTTCGCATACAGCATCTCCTTGAAGTTGGCGGGCGCTTCCCCGCCCCGCCCCTCGAACAGGCCGCACAGGCAGTCGATGAACTCCTCCTTGTCCAGCTGGCAGATGTTGAACTGAAAGGGGTAGTCCACATAGCGGCCGCGGTAGAAGATAAGGGTGCGCTTGTGGTTGTACACATTGTCCCCGCTTTGGAGGAACGGGGCGAACCTGCGCCGGAGCTGCTGCTGGCTGAAATGAAAAAAGTGGCCCGCGTAGTCCCAGACGAACTCCCCCGCGTAAAAGGTCCGGCAATATCCCCCCGCTTCGCGCTCCTTTTCCAGGATGAGATAGGAGCCCGCCTTTAGCCGGGAGGCCAGCGCCAGGCCGGACACCCCGGCGCCTATGATCAGATTTTCGGTGTGGACCGCTGTTTTCATCTGCATCCCTCAAAGATCCAAAACGTGATACTCGCTGTACAATTCCTGTATCTTCTCTGGCGCGTAGTGCTCCAGAACATAGTCATGGCCCACCAGGTTCAGTTCCGGCGCCTTTTCGATAACGGAGCAAAAGGCGCGGTCGACCGCGTCGATGTCCATCGACGCCGGGGCCACGGCCCCCGGATGCTCATACCGGTAGACCACCTGCTTGCCTTTCGCCAGCGCTTCCATGAGCATCAGCGACAGCCCGTCGTGTTCCGGCAGGCGCACCAGCACCGAGATCTTCCGGTACATCTCTTCCATCTGCCCGGCGTCCAGTGTTCCGCAAAAGATGACATTGTCGGCGGCGGGCGTCTCGAAGCCCTTGTTTGCCACGATGTAAAAGGGGATGTCCGGGTGCCGCGCCGCCAGGGCCGTCACCAGCTCCGCGTGGTAGAACGTCTCTTTTCCCTGGGGGATGTAGGCCAGCGCGGCGTGGCGCGGCGGCACGCTTTGCAGCTCCATGGGCAGCTGCTGGGGTACGATGGGGATGAACTGCGCCCGGATGCCCACCGACGCCAGCTCCTGCCGAAGCAGCGGGCTGCACGCCAGGTGCATCGCGTGGTCATAAACCCGCAGCCGCCTGGGTGCGCGGAGGTAGTTGTACACGTCGGTGCCGATCCAGTGGATGATCAGCTTTTTGCGGCACAGGCCGGCGAACCGGACGATCCTTTCGCTGAAGTTGCCCACAACATACACCCGGTCCGCCCGGAGGATGCCCAGCGCCATGTCGAGCCTGCCCCGCCAGCCGCTGCCGCGCGGCGCAAAGAACCGGCGCTCGCCGGATGCCAAGAGCTTTTGGATGTGCTTCGTCTGGCCCGAACCCACAAGAAATATCCTCTGCACACTGCGTCTCCCCTTTTTATGCTTGCCTTTTCAGCTCCGCCCCTGAGCCCGCTTTTCCTCCATCAGCCGCCAAACCTGTTCCGCAATGCGCTGATAGGAGTATCCGGCCACATACGCCTCGTCCCGCCGGATGGTCACCTCGCCGGTGCGTTTCCACTCCTGGTATTTTTCCAGGATGTAGCCCTTGAGCGCGGGATAGGTCTCCTCGTGGCGGCACTGTTCGTAGCATACGCCGCCCAGCCGATGGATATTCTGCGCCGGCAGGCTGTGGGGCATGTCCCCCGTGACCACGTACGCGATGGGCTTGCCCGTCATCATATATTCGTAGGTCTTGCCGGTCCACATGCACTGGGCGCGGGCCTCGTTCCAGCCCGTTTGCAGCAGCACCGCCGCGCTTTGCTGCAGCGCGAAAGCCTGCTGGCGGGCAAGGACGCCCTTGTCCTCCAGAAAGGCCTCCGCCCCCTGCTTTTTCGCCATGGCAAGGGCCTCGCGCCCCTGCCCGCCGGCATAGACGAGGCGGGCGTGCTCCTCGTCCAGCACCCCCTCCTCTTTCAGCTCCCGCAGCAGCCGAAAGAAGACGCCCAGATCGGTTTTCTCCCCGTACAGCGTGCCGGTGAACACCAGGTCAAAGCGCCGGGGCGGCAGGGACGGCCGCCGCTCCGCCGGGTCGTATCCGTTGGTGACGACCTCCACCCGGGCGCCGGCGGGCTCGTTGATGTACAGCGAGTCCAGCACCTTGGTGAGGACGTCGGCGGCGGCGCAGTGCCGGCGGACGAAGCGGTCGTGCCGGCGGAACGCCAGCGGCGCGTCGGTGTGCTTTGCGTAGGGGTCGCGGAAGTCGGCGATCCACACGGCCCGGGGACACCGTTTTTTGATGCGCTCGGCCACCAGATGGGGCCAGGCGGGGCCATAGGTGGACACGATCACGTCGAAGTCCAGGGTCTTGTCCTTTAAAAAGGCCATCGTCTGGCTGTAGGAGATGCGCTCCTTTTCGTCCCGCACCGCCAGCAGCAGCTCCCTTTTCAACAGGGCCGGCTGGACGGGTCTCTGGCTGTACGCCGTTTGCTCCGCGCTTTGCACCTGGCCGGCGTTTTGGTGCTTGAGGGCCTCGTAGAGCTTCATCCGGCGGCCTTTGGGCACCTGCCAATACCGGTGGAACGCCGCCATGTCCCGCTCCAGCAGCACGTCCTTTTTCTGCCCGCCCGGGCCGAACTCCTTTTGGTCGGTGAGCACCGTGATCTCCGCCTCGGGATGCGCCGCCCGGATGTACTTCGCGATCTTGGTCCACCGCACCGAGGCGATGGACTGGAGCGGAGCAATGTATTCGCTGATGATCAGGATCTTCATCGTATCCGCCTTTTCTCCGCGGCCTCTCAAAGCGCGGAATATATTTTTTTGCCCAGCAGCGCAAGGGCCGCCGCGGCGCGGTTTTTCGCCCGGGCGTTTTTGTCCAGCAGCATCTGCCGCCGGTAGCCCTTTAAAAAGCGCCAGATCCTCTCTTCCGCCTGCCGCACCGCCTCGTCCGACCGGTCGGCCCCTTTCATCCAGCGCAGCACCTGGCTGTAAGAGCTGAACCTGCGGGCGTTGGCCGCGGGGAGGTATTCCGGGCAGTTGGCCTCCACGAAAGCCACGATCTCATCCGCCGCGTCCAGCTGATCGAACATCCGCGGGCTGAAAGTCTGGTGCATGATGCTTTCGGGGTTCTCCCGGTAGGCGTAGAGCTTTTGGGGGATGTAGACCACCTTGTCCGCCTTGTAGAGCACCTTGTATAAGGTGAACAGGTCCTCGTACAGCCGGCCCCGGGGGAAACGAAAGCCCTCCAAAAGGCTCCGCTGGTAGAGCTTGCCGCAGGCGCTGGTTTCAAAAGGCCGCTGGTAGAGCATACGCTCCATCGCCTCGGGGCCCGTGAACGCCGCCGCGCCGCCCCGCCGGGGCGGAAAGGGGGCGTCCTCCCGGGCCACCGCCAGCAGATCGCACACCACCACGTCCGCCCGGGCCCGCCGGGCCTCTTCCAGCAGGGTGGCCGCCAGGTCCGCGGACACCCAGTCGTCGCTGTCCACAAAGGTGACGTACTCCCCTCCTGCCTCCGCAAAGCCCGCGTTGCGGGCGTCGGACAGGCCGCCGTTGGGTTTGTGAAGAACGCGGATGCGCCGGTCGCAGGCGGCCAGTTCGTCGCAGATCCCGCCGCTGCCGTCGGTGGAGCCGTCGTCCACCAGGATGATCTCCAGCTCCTCCAGGGTCTGCCGCTGTATGCTGGCCACACATGTATGCAGGTACCGGGCCACGTTGTACACGGGAACGATCACACTGACCTTTGCCTGCTTCATGCCCGGGCCCTCCGCAGATAAAATTTCCCCAGCCGGGCGGCCTGTCCGGAAAGCTCCGGGACGGCCGCGCCCCTGGCCCTGTGTCCCCGGGGCAGGGCGCTGGCCCATTCCGCCGGGTCTTCCAGCGCCAGCTGCCGGGCGTTTTCCGCCACCACAGCCTGTGCCGGCACCCTGTCGGAAAACAGGCAGGGCAATCCGTTGGCCTGCGCCTCCAGCGCCACCACCGGCAACCCCTCGTAAAGGCTGGGCAGGCAAAACACATCCATGGCGGAGTAGAGCTTGTTCACATCCGCGCGGGCGCCGGTGAATACCACATCGTCTTGCAGCCCTGATCCCGCGACCTTGTCTTTGATCTGCTGCGCAAGTTCCCCTTCTCCCACAAGAAGCAGTCTGGCGTTCGGGCATTGCCGTTTGAGCGAAGCAAAGACCTGCACCAGAAACGCGTGGTTCTTGGCATAGGTGAACCGCCCCACATGCCCTGCCACAAACGCCTCCTGCGGTATGCCCAGCTCCCGCCGCAGCCGCGCGCGGGCCGCAGGGTCGAAGGCAAACTTTTCGGTTTCGATGGCATTGGGCATCACGCGGACCCTGCCCTTTTCAAAAGCCCGGTCACCGTACATCCAGCGCCCGGCTTTTTCGCCGCAGGCAAGCCAATCGGTGGCAAACAGTTTATTGAAAGGCCGAAGCAGATACTTCAGCAAGGTCTTTTTGCCCTCGCCCCAGTGGGCGGTGGAGTGGTTGTGGCAGATCCGCACCGGCACGCCGGCGCGCCAGGCGGCGAACAGCGCGAACACCGACATGGTGGACAGATGGGCGTGGACGATCTGATACCGCCGCTGCCTGAACGCCCGGTACAGCGCCCAGTGGTAGGCCAGCGGCCGGCTGTAAGGGGGGATGGGGCAGATGCCCGCCCCCAGGCGCTCCAGTTCCTTACGCTGGGGGAACGTGCTGTTTTCGGCAAAGTAGAAGTCAAACTGTATCTGCTCATGGTCGATATGGCGATAATAATTCATCACCACCGTCTCGATGCCGCCGCTGTCCATGCGGTTGAGCACCTGGGCCACCCGCAGGGGCTGTGCTGCTGTGTTCATCCGGCGCTCACCTGCCCTTTATGCGATCTTCTCGTCGTTCTTCATGCCGCCGAAAACGGTCATGAAAAGGATCTTCACGTCCAGCCAGAGGCTCCAGTTCTCGATGTACCAGATGTCGTACTTCACCCGTTTCTCGATGCTGGTGTCCCCCCGCAGGCCGTTCACCTGGGCCCAGCCGGTGATGCCCGGCCGCACCTGCTGGCGCACCAGATAGAGGGGGATCTCCTCCTTGAAGTGGTTCACATGGAACGGGATCTCCGGCCGGGGGCCGATGAGGCTCATGTCCCCCTTGAGCACGTTGAAGAACTGGGGCAGCTCGTCGATGCTGTACTTGCGGATGAAGCTGCCGAACCGGGTCTTGCGGGGGTCGGCGTTGGTGCTCCAGCCGGTGTCCTCGGTGCCGGTGATCCGCATACTGCGGAACTTGTACATCCGAAAGATCTTTTTGTCACGGCCCACCCGCTCCTGCCGGAAGAGGATGGGCCCCGGGCTGGAAAGCCGCACGCCGATGGCCGCGAAGAGCATCACCGGGCTGGTGAGCACGATCAGCACCAGCGAGCCGACGATGTCCATGCAGCGCTTGACGATCCGCCAGAGCACGTTGTCCAGCGGGGTGGTCCGCATATTGATCAGCTTGGTGCGGCCCACCACGTCGATGGTGGGGTGGTCGGGGATGAAGTCGTTGTAAAAGGGGATGATGCTGATCCGCACGCCGGTCTTGTCGGCGGTGGCCAGCACCTGGCGCATGAAGCCGATCTCGTCCGGCTCCAGCGCCGCCACCACCTCGTCCACCCCGCCGGCGCTGAGCACCGCCTCCAGCTGCTCAAAGGCGCCCAGCCGCGGCCCCAGACCGGGGCACTCCCGTTCGCTCACATAGCCGTCCAGCGCAAAGCCCATGTGGGGGTTGCGGCGCAGGTCCTCGGCGTACTGGCGGGCAAAGTGGCCGCTGCCCACCACCACCACATGTTTCTGGTTGTAGCCCAGCTTGCGGTAGTGGCGCAAAAAGCTACGCACCACCGCCCGCTTGCCGATGACCAGCAGGGTGGAATACAGCCAGAAGAGGAACAGCGCCACCCGGGAGAATTCACTCATCCGCACCAGGTACATCAGCGCCATAAGGGCCAGCACGCCCACCCCGTTGATCAGCCCGATGGTGAGGCTCTCGGTGCCCATCTCCTTGAACCGGTAGGAGCCGTAGAGCCGGGCGAACAGGTACACCGCCACGATCGCCCCGCTGTATGCCAGCGCCATGCCCCAGTACAGGGGCTCGTCGATCCAGACAAGGGCGCCCTGGTGGCCGTCGATCAGGAAATACTTGGTGAACAGGGCGGCAAAATAGGCCGCAAAGATCAGCAGCGCGTCCGAGAGCAGGTTCAGTTCATTGACCAGCCGCTGGTTTTTTCGGATCATCCCTGTTTCCCCTTTCTTCGGATCTTTTCGCCGGTATATCTGATTTATTATACCACAAAGGCCCCCTGTTTCCAAGCTGATCGCGGCCATTTTGCGCCGCCCGGCGCTCAGCCCCGGCGGGCGTTGTGTTCGGCGATGATGCGCTCGATCTGGCGCGCCGTGTCCTCCACCTCCCGGCGGAACATCCGGCTGGAGACCCGCAGGGTGCCGTGGCCCAGGATGATCAGCTGTTCGGCGCCGTCGCTGGTGACCACCCGCACCCGGCGCTCCTTTTCCAGTTTGCCCAGCTCGTAGGTCACCTTTTCAATGTAGGCGTCGGCGGTCTCCGTCTCTTTGGTATAGACCACCCAGACGCCCCCCTGCCGCTCCACGCCGCCGGCGCCGCCGGACACCCGCCAGGCGTCGAAGACCAGGATCAGGGTACACTGGTGGAACCCCTGGTAGTTGCAGAGGATCTGGATGAGCGCCTCCCGGGCGGCACAGAGATCCCGGCCGGCCAGCTCTTTCAGGTCCGGCCAGTCGAAGATCACGTTGTAGCCGTCCACCAGCAGATACTCCCTCTTTTCTTTCCAGGGGGCCGCCGGGGGCGCCGGCGTCTGCTCCCGGGCGCTGCGGAACAGCTCCCGCCGCTGCACCGGGCCGTAGGTGCGCTCGAAGATGGCCGCCAGCTGGGCGTCCTCCTCCAGGCTGCCCGACGCTGGGCGGGCGGCGGGCGCCGGCGCGGGCGCCGGGGGCTCTTCTTCGGCCTCCAGCCGCACCCGATTCTCCAGGTGCATCCTGGCCGCCGCCTCCCGCCAGGGCACCACCACTCCCGCCCCGTGGCTGCAAAACACCGAGTCGGCGGGGTTTTCGGTGTCCCGCTGGGGGTCGTAGCCGGCGGCGGCGATCACCGCCGCCGCGTCGTGGCAGGGCTCGTAGCCCCGCACCGCCAGCGCCAGCCGGCCCAGTCCCTTGGAGTAGGCCGCCAGCTGGGCGGCGTAGTCCGCCATCTCGCTCACCGGCGCCGAACCGGTGAGCACCGCCTCCTCCCCCAGCGTCTCGGGCGGGTCGAACCGGCCGCTCATCCGCTGCACGTCCGCCATGGCCCGGCCCAGGTTCTCGGCGGGCACCTCCAGCCGGAAGTCGTACCAGGGCTCCAGCAAAATGCTCTCCGCCTGCATCAGCCCCTGGCGCAGGGCCCGGAAAGTGGCCTGCCGGAAGTCGCCCCCCTCGGTGTGTTTCAGGTGGGCCTTGCCCGCCACCAGGGTGATCTTCACGTCGGTGAGGGGGCTGCCGGTGAGCACGCCCGGGTGCCGCCGCTCGGCCAGATGGCTCAAAACCAGCCGCTGCCAGTTGCCGTCCAGCTCGTCCTCGCTCACCGCGCTGGCAAGGGTCGCCCCGCTGCCCCGCTCGCCCGGCTCCAGCAGCAGATGCACCTCGGCGTAGTGGCGCAGGGGCTCGAAGTGGCCCATGCCCACCACCGGGGCGGCGATGGTCTCCTTGTAAACGATGCTGCCCGGGCCAAAGGACGCCTCCAGCCCGAAGCGGCTTTTCAGCTGGTGGGCCAGCACCTCCTGCTGGACCTTGCCCATCAGCCGCGCCTGTACCCGGCCGGCGGCCTCGTTCCACTCCACCTGCAAAAGGGGGTCCTCCTGCTCCAGCAGCCGCAGCTTTGCCAGCAGGGTGGCCTCGTCGCATCCCGCCGGGGGCAGCACCTGGCAGGCCAGCACCGGCTCCAGGGCGGGGGCGGCGGCATTCTCCTCCTCCCCCAGCCCCTCGCCGGGCCAGGTGTGCTCCAGGCCGGTGACGGCGCACACCGTGCCCGCCGCGGCCTCGGCCAGGGGGGCGTATTTCGCGCCGGAGTACAGCCGCAGGCCGTCCGCTTTCTGCTGCCAGGCTTCGCCGGCGGCGGTGCGGCCCGAGAGCAGGGTCTTGGCTTTCAGGCTGCCGCCGGTGACCTTGATGTGGGTCAGCCGCGCGCCGGCCTCGTCCCGGGATATTTTAAACACCCGGGCCCCGAAAGCCGCCGGCCACACCGGCACGGGGGCCCACCGCTCCAGCCCCGCCAGCAGCTCCTCCACCCCCTGCAATTTAAGGGCCGAGCCGAACCAGCAGGGAAAGGCCCGCCGGGCGGCGATGAGGCCGGCAATGGTCCCCTCGCCCAGCGCGCCTGTGTCCAGGTATTCCTCCAGCGCGGCCTCGTCCAGGCCGGCCAGCTCCTCGGCCAATTCCCCGGCGGGCAGCGAAAAGTCCGCGAAGCCGCCGCCAAAGGCGGCGGTGAGCGCCGCCAGCACCGCCGCCCGGTCTGCCCCCGGCAGGTCCATCTTGTTGACGAACACAAAGGTGGGCACCCGGTGGCGCGCCAGCAGCCGCCACAGGGTACGGGTGTGGCTCTGCACCCCGTCGGTGCCGCTGACCACCAGCACCGCGCAGTCCAGCACCTCCAGGGTGCGCTCGGCCTCGGCGGAAAAATCCACGTGGCCGGGGGTGTCCAGCAGGGTGATCAATGCGCCGGGCAGCGGCAGCACCGCCTGCTTGGAAAAGATGGTGATGCCCCGCCGCCGCTCCAGCTCGTCGGTGTCCAGAAAGGCGTCGCCGTGATCCACCCGGCCGGGCTTTTTCAGCCGCCCGCCCCGGTAGAGCAGCGCCTCGCTGAGGGTCGTTTTGCCCGCGTCCACATGGGCCAGCAGCCCCACCGTGATCCGCCGGGTGCCGGCATTTTCGCCGGACCGTTCGCTCATAAAAACTCTCCCCCCGTGCTATGCTCCCATTAGTATAGCACAGGGGGAGAAAATCGTCGAGGCGGCGGGCCCGGGCCGTTCCGTTTTTTGTGTGCCGGGCCTACGCCGCTTTTCCCGGGGCGGCAAAGCCGCTCACCCGCTCCGCGGGCAACAGGTAGAGCACGCAGGGCAGCAGCCACAGGCAAACGTCCACGCAGGGCCAGATGAAGTGGGCCTCCATGGTGGCGTGGGCCAGCATGGCCAGCAGGCAGGCGCACTCGGTGGCCGCGCCCTTTTTCATCAGCCGCCAGAGCAGCACCGTGATCGCGCCCCAGAGGAGCAGGCTCTCCACCGGGCCGCCCCAGATCCACAGGCTCAGATAGAAGTTGTCCACCAGAAAGTCCGCATCGGTCAGCCGCTGGCCGGCGATGGCGATGGAGCTGCCGGCCAGCGCCTCGTGGCCCAGCATGATCCGCCCGGTAAAGAGGGAGTCCAGCGCCCGCAGCAGAGCGCTGTCCTCGCTGTAAAGCCAGGCGGAGGCCAGGCTCGCCCCAAAGGCCGCCGCCGGCGCGGCGCACACCAGCGCCCGCGCCCACAGGGGCTCCGCCAGCCGGGGGAAAAGGCGCAGTACCGCCGCCAGCACGATGAGCAGGGCGATGCAGACGGTGGAGGCCCGGCTGTCCGGGCCGCGGTCGCAGAAGACCATCGCCGCCGCCAGCAGGGCGAAGTCGAACCATTTCAGGTTTTTCGTCTGCCGCCAGCACAGGTACATGACGCAGAGCGCCAGCAGCACCGCCCCGGTGAGGTTGAACCAGCCGTAGCCGAAGCTGTCGCGGGAGCGAGTATCTCCCATGACGGACAGGGTGGGTATCCAGCCCGCCACGGCCCCCAGCGCCACCGCGAAAAAGCTGGCGGCGCTCACCGCCAGGCCCACTTTCAGCGCGCGGCGCAAAGGGATGTCCTTGGCCGCCAGGAAGTAGAGCATCCCCACCACCGGCCAGAACTGACCGCTGTTCAGAAACACCCAGCGAAAGACAAAGAAAAAGCAGTAGCCCGCCCCCAGCTGCAGCGCGGAATAGCGGGTAAAGAAGACCACCTTGACCACCAGCAGCAAAAAGTAGACCGTCTCGAGCCTGGCGGCGAGGAAAGCATACCAGCCGGCGGATGTCTGGCGCATATTGCTGTTCATGAAGAACGTGTCAAACTGGAGCAGCGCCATGGACGCAAGGAACAGCCAGCCTCCCGCCGCCGCCCTGGCCCCGCCGCCCCAGTCGCCGAACAGAAAGCGCTCGTCTTGCAGCCCGGCGCGGACCTTGTCCGCGAACCGCCCTTTGCGGGCCAGCGCCAGGGCCCCCAGCCAGACCAGGCCCAGCGTCCAGCCGATGAGCACCAGGTCCAGATAGCCATAAATGCCAGTGCCAAACAGTGCGTGGATCACTTGCTTTTCTCCTTTTTTCTGTGAGATCCGCAAAGAAAATGCGTACATCGAGATTATATCCGTTTTCGGCCGTTTTGTCCACCTGCCCCGCGGTCGGGCGGGCGCGCATTGTTATTCCGCCGCGGCTGTGCTATACTGAAAATGTCTTGAGTCGAAAGGCGGCCCGCGCCGCCGCAAGGAGGGACCCGCCCTGAAACAGAAATGGAACGCCGCGCCGCTGCCCGCAAAGCTGGCGGCGGCCATGGCCGCCCTGGTCTTTTTCGCCCTGCTGACGCTCAACTGCCTGACGCCCTATGTGGCGGACGACTACACCTTTTCGTTCAGCTATGCCACCGGCCAGCGGCTGACGGGGCTTTTCAGCGTGCTGGAGAGCCAGTGGTACCACTATTTTCACTGGAGCGGCCGCTTTATCATCAAGTGCCTGGCCCAGGGCTTCACCGTGCTGCCCAAAGGGGTGTTCAACCTGCTGAACGCGGCGGTGTACACCGGGCTGGGCCTTGTGCTCCATCGGCTGGCGCTGGGCCAGCGGCGGCGCTATGACCCGGCGGTGCTGGCGCTGATCTACCTGAGCCTGTGGATGGTCTCGCCGGTGTTCGGCCAGACCAACCTTTGGATGTGCGGCTCGGTGAACTACCTCTGGGCCACCTTTTTCTGCGCGGCGGCCCTTTTGCCCTACGGGCTGTACCTGCGCCGGCCCTTTGCGGCGCGGCGGTGGCTCGCCCCCGCCTGCCTGGCCGCCGGCCTGGTGGCCGGCTGGGCCAGCGAAAACACCAGCGCCGGGCTGCTGGTGGCACTGGTGCTCTCGCTGGGCTTTTTCCTCTGGCGGGACAAAAAGGCGCCCCTCTGGGCCTGGCTGGGCCTTTTGGGGGCGCTGGCGGGCTTCGCGCTGCTGATCCTGGCGCCGGGCAACTACCAGCGGCAGGACACCGCCGCCGACCCCCGCAGCCCGCTGACCGTGCTGGCGGTGCGCTTTCTCACCGCCCTGGACCAGCTGGTGAGCGACGGCGGGCTTTGGCTGCTGGTGCTCTTTGCCCTGCTTTTGTGCCTGCTGGCGCAGCAAAAGCCAAAGGCCGCCGGGCTGGTCTGGCCCCTGATCCTCTTCGCCGCGGCAATGGGGGCGAATTTTGCGATGATCCTCTCGCCGGTGTACTACGACCGCTCCACCCACGGGATGTTCGCTTTCCTCACCGCCGCCTGCGCCGCCTGCGCGGCGCAGCTGGAGGGCAAGGCGCTGCGCCGGGCGCTGGCGGCGGGGGCCGCCGGCCTTGCCATGGCGGCGTCGGTGCAGTTTGTCTGGGCGGGGTACGACATCGCCAGCTTCTTTGTGATGAAGCAGATCCGGGCCGCCGGGTTCGAGGCCAGCGCCGCCGCCGGCGAGACGGAGCTGGTGAGCTACGCCATCGAGCCCTACACCCGCTGGTGTGCCGGCTTTGGCCTGCCCGACCTGCGCCAGGACCCGGACGACTGGGTCTGCGCCGACACGGCGAAGTATTACGGGCTGGGCAGCCTCTCGGCAAACGAAGCGCGCACCTATCCTTTCCCCGGGCGCACCAACACCGCCCTGGAGACCGGCGAGATCGCCGACCCCTGAAGTGCAGAAAAGGCCCCGCGGGCAGCCGCCCGCGGGGCCTTGCTTTGTTTTGCGGCGGCTCAAAGCCCGCCGCCGTTGATGAGGTACTCCGCCAGTTCCAGATCGTCCTTGTCCACAAAGATGCGGTATTCGGTGGCCGCGCGGGAGAGCAGGGGCAAAAGCCGCCCGTTCGCCGTGCGGGGCATAAGGTCGTCGGTGTGCTGGCTCACCCAGAACTTCACGCCGCCCTCCTGGAGCGCCATGCGGGCGGACGCCACCTGCACCGCGTCATAGCTGCACAGCAGCAGACGCCTGCGGAAAAGGTTCGCCAAAAACTTCATATTCCCCTCTTCGTCCCGTGGCCAGGCCGGCTCACTGGATGTAGATGCTCAGAATGTTCAGCAGGATCTCCACGCTCTTGTCCATCTTTTCGGCGGTGATATACTCACAGGGGCCGTGGAAGTTGAAGCCGCCGGTGCCCAGATTCGGGCAGGGCAGCCCCATGAAAGACAGCCGCGCCCCGTCGGTGCCGCCCCGGATGGGCACGATCTTCGGCTCCATCCCCGCCTGTTTCACCGCCAGCTGGGCGTTTTCGATCAGGTGGAAGTGGGGCAGGATCTGCTGCTCCATGTTGTAGTAGCTGTCCTTGAGTTCCAGCTCCACCGTGCCCGCGCCGTACTTCTCGTTCATGGCGGCCACCGCGGCGGTGATGGTCCGCTTGCGGGCGGCGAATTTCTCCGCGTCATGGTCCCGGATGATGTAGCCCATGCGCGCCCCGCTCACCACCCCTTTCAGCCCGTCCAGGTGGTAAAAGCCCTCGGTGCCCTCGGTGGTCTCGGGGCGCTCGTCGGCGGGCAGCAGGGCGTGCAGCTCCATGGCGATGTTCAGGGCGTTTTTCATCAGGCCCTTGGCGCTGCCCGGATGCACCGAGAAGCCGTGGATGGTGATCTCGGCCGAGGCGGCGTTGAAGTTCTGGTACTCCAGCTCCCCCACGTCGCCCCCGTCCACCGTGTAGGCAAAGTCGGCGCCGAAGCCCTCCACGTCGAAGAAGTCCGGCCCGCCGCCCACCTCCTCGTCGGGGGTGAACGCCACACAGACCTTGCCGTGGGGGATGTCCTCCTTTTGCAGCCGCTCGATGGCGGTGAGGATCTCGGCGATGCCCGCCTTGTCGTCCGCCCCCAGCAGGGTGGTGCCGTCGGCGGTGATCAGGGTCTGGCCTTTCCAGCTGGCCAGCTCGGGGAATTTCTCCACCCGCATATACTCGCCGGTGCCCGCCAGCAGCACGTCGCCGCCGTCGTAGTTTTCGATCACTTGGGGCTTCACGTTCTCACCGCTGGCCGCGGGGGAGGTGTCCATGTGGGCGATGAGGCCGATGGCGGGCTTTCTCTCCAGGCCGGGGGTGGCGGGCAGGATGCCGTAGACGTAGCAGTGCTCCTCCAGCCGGACGTTCTCCAGCCCCAGCTCTTTCATCTGCTTTTCCAGCAGCCGGGCCAGCGCGAACTGGCAGGTGGTGGTGGGGTGGGTGACGCTCTCGTCGTCGGAGGTGGTGTGGATCTTCACATAATCGAGAAAACGCTGGTATGCGCGCATGGGCGATGCCCTCCTTTTTGGGTGAGAAAGTATCTTTGCCGTTATTGTAGCACAGGCCGGGCAAAATAGAAAGGGAGTCTCCCGGGGGAATTTGCGCCCCCGCCCCTTGGAAATCTGTCATTTTTGTGTTATGATTTATACTAAATATGGCATTCTTTGCGCGGATGCGCCGCAGATAAACCGTTTTCGGAGGGTATTTACAATGAACAACAGTTACTTTGCCGGCAAGACCCTGCTCATCACCGGCGGCACCGGCAGCTTTGGCAACACGGTGCTCAAGCATTTTCTGGCCAGCGACATCGGCGAGATCCGCATCTTCAGCCGGGACGAGAAAAAACAGGACGACATGCGCCACGAGGCGCAGCAAAAGCACCCGGAGCTGGCGGGCAAGCTGCGCTTTTACATCGGCGACGTGCGGGAGCCCTCCGGCGTGAAGAGCGCGGTGCGGGGGGTGGACTACATCTTCCACGCGGCGGCCCTGAAGCAGGTGCCCAGCTGTGAGTTCTTCCCCATGGAGGCGGTGCGCACCAACATCATTGGCACCGACAACGTGCTCACCGCCGCCATCGAGGCGGGGGTGAAAAAGGTGGTGTGCCTGTCCACCGACAAGGCCGCCTACCCCATCAACGCCATGGGCATCTCCAAGGCGATGATGGAAAAGGTCATCGGCGCCAAGGCCCGCACGGTAAAGGCCCAGGACACCACCATCTGCTGCACCCGCTACGGCAACGTGATGTGCAGCCGGGGCAGCGTGATCCCTTTGTTCATCGACCAGATCAA
This sequence comes from Candidatus Allofournierella merdigallinarum, assembly GCA_019117205.1. Taxonomy (GTDB): domain Bacteria; phylum Bacillota; class Clostridia; order Oscillospirales; family Ruminococcaceae; genus Allofournierella_A; species Allofournierella_A merdigallinarum. The sequence continues at coordinate 42,641 of DXAC01000015.1, forward strand.
GGCGGGCAAGCCCATCACCATCACCGACCCGGACATGACCCGCTTTTTGATGAACCTGGACGAGGCGGTGGACCTGGTGCAGTTCGCCTTTGAGCACGCGAACCCCGGCGATCTGTTCGTGCAGAAAAGCGACGCGTGCACCATCGGCGACCTGGCCAGGGCGGTGCAGCAGCTGTTCGGCGACACCGGCACCCAGATCATCGGCACCCGCCACGGGGAAAAGCTCTACGAGACGCTGATGACCCGGGAGGAGCGGGTGCGCAGCGAGGACATGGGCGGCTACTTCCGGGTGGCGGCGGACGGGCGCGATCTGAACTACGACAAGTTCGTGGTAAAGGGCAGCGTCCAGACCCAGGCGGACGAGAGCTACACCAGCCACAACACCCGCCGGCTGAACGTGGAGGAAACGGTGGCCAAGATCCTCACCACCGACTATGTGCGCAGCGAGCTGGCCAACTGGGGCAAATAAGGCCCCTCATTCTTACTATAAGAGGACGGCGACACCATGGAGAAAGGCACTCCCATTCTGATCACCGGCGCGGGCGGCTTCATCGGCAAAAACCTGACGGCCACCCTGAAAGCGGCGGGCTATACCGACCTGATGCTGTTTGAAAAGGACGACACCCCCGACACCCTGGCGGCCTTTGCCGCCAGGGCGGGCTTTGTGTTCCACCTGGCGGGCATCAACCGGCCCAAAGACCCCAGCGAGTTTTATGCCGGCAACGCCGGCCTCACCGACCATCTGCTGGCGCTGCTGGCAAAGGCGGACAAGCCCGCCCCGGTGCTGGTGACCAGCAGCACCCAGGCGGCGCTGGACAACGACTACGGCAGGAGCAAGGCCCTGGCGGAGGCGGCGGTGTACGGCTACGGCGAAGCCACCGGCGCGCCGGTGTATGTGTTCCGGCTGCCGGGGGTGTTCGGCAAGTGGTGCCGCCCCAACTACAACAGCGTGGTGGCCACTTTCTGCCACAACGCCGCCCGCGGCCTGCCCCTGGAAGTGCGGGATGCGGCCTACTCCCTGCCCCTGGTCTACATCGACGACGTGGTGCGGGCCTTTATCGCCGCCATGGACGGGGTCGTGACCACCGACGGCGAGACCCCCACCCACTGCCGGGTGGAGCCGGAGCACCTGACCACCCTGGGCCAGCTGGCGGCGGTCATCGGCGGCTTTGCCGAAAACCGCAAAACGCTAAAGGCGCCTTTCCTCGCGGCGGACAGCCTTGAGAAAAAGCTCTATTCCACCTGGCTTAGCTACCTGCCCACCGACTCTTTCAGCTACCCGCTGACCATGCACTGCGACGCCCGGGGCAGCTTCACCGAGTTTTTACGCACCCCCGAGCGGGGCCAGGTAAGCGTGAACATCTCCAAGCCCGGCATCGTAAAGGGCAACCACTGGCACCACTCCAAAAACGAGAAGTTTCTGGTGGTGAGCGGCCGGGGGGTCATCCGCTTCCGCAAGCCGGACGAGGAAGAGGTGTACGAGTATTACGTCTCCGGCGACAAGCTGGAGGTGGTGGACATCCCCACCGGCTACACCCACAACATCGAGAACCTGGGCGAGGGGGACATGGTCACCCTGATGTGGGCAAACGAAGCCTTTGACCCGGAAAACCCCGACACCATCCCCCTGGAGGTATGACCATGGCCCAGCAGCTTTGTGCCGGTGAAAAGCCGCCGGTGAAGATCGGCTTTACCGCCTTTCACGGCAACTTTGACCCTTTGCACAACCCCATCACCGACCTGCTGGGCCGGCGCTTTGAGGTGCAGGTGTGCGACGAGCCGGACTTTATGTTCTGCGCCGATTTCTGGTACGGCGCCCACCGGTTTGATCTGAACAAGCTGGAGTGCGTGCGCATCGGCTACACCGGCGAGAACGACAACGCGGATTTTTCCAGCTTCGACTACTACATCGGCTTTGAGCACATCGCCTACCCGGACCGGTACTTCCGCTGCCCGAACCTGCTGTTCGACTGCGACCTGTCCGACTGGCAGCCGCTGGCGGACGTGGACGCCTTTGCCGCCGCCAAGACCCGCTTTTGCAACTTCTGTTTCAGCCACCAGTCGGAGAGCGGGGCGCGGGAGGCCATGGTGCGCCTGCTGAGCGACTACAAGCAGGTGGACTGCTTCGGGCCCTTTTTGAACAACACCCCCGAGGGGCCTCACCCGATCTCCCGCCAGGAAAAGGCCAAGCGGGTGGCCGAGAGCCGGTTCACCATCTGCTGTGAGAGCACCAGCCAGCCGGGCTTTGTCACCGAGAAGATCTGGGACGCTTTCAAAAACCACAGCGTGCCCATCTACTACGGCGACAACACCGTCACCAGCATCTTCAACCCCAAAGCCTTTGTGAACATGCACGACTTTGCCAGCTTTGAGGAGGCGGCGGCGTTCGTGCGGCGGCTGGACGCCGACGAGGACGCCTATCGGGCCATGCTGGCCGAGCCGCCCTTTGCCGAGGGCTTTTCCTACCAGGCCTTTCAGGACGAATTCGAGGCGTTTTTGGCCCACATCGTCTCCCAAAGCCCCAAGGCCGCCCTGCGCCGGCCCACCTGCTTTATGCCCGCCGGCATGAACGACTACTTTGCCCTGCTCAAGCCCTACGCCCAAAAGCTGGACGCCGACGAGCGCCGGGCCACCCGCTGGCGGCAGCGGCGGTACTGGGGCCTCAGGCTGCTGCGGCGGTTTGCGCCGGGCCTTGTGCCGGAGCCGGACGCGGAGATGCTGAACTTTTACTACAAGCGCCACGAGCGCGCCATGAAAAAGGAGTAAACGCCGATGAACAAGCTGAAGCTGATGACCATCGTGGGCACACGGCCGGAGATCATCCGGCTGGCGGCGGTGATCAAAAAGTGCGACAAGTACTTCGATCAAATTCTGGTCCACACCGGCCAGAACTACGACTACACCCTGAACGGCGTTTTCTTCAAGGATCTGGGGCTGCGCGCCCCGGACTTTTACCTGGACGCGGTGGGCGGCGATCTTGGCGAGACCATCGGCAACATCATCGCCAAGAGCTACAAGCTGATGGTGGAGCAAAAGCCCGACGCCCTGCTCATTTTGGGCGACACCAACAGCTGCCTTTCCGCCATCTCGGCAAAGCGGCTGCACATCCCCATCTTCCACATGGAGGCAGGCAACCGCTGTTTCGACGAGTGCCTGCCGGAGGAGACCAACCGCCGCATCGTGGACCATATCGCCGACGTGAACCTGTGCTACTCCGAGCACGCCCGCCGCTATCTGAACGCCGAGGGCACCGCGAAAGAGCGCACCTATGTCACCGGCAGCCCCATGGCGGAGGTGCTGCACGCGAACCTCGCGGCCATCGAGGCTTCGGACATTCTGAAAAAGCTGGGCCTTGAGGCGCACAAATACATGCTGCTTTCCGCCCACCGGGAGGAGAACATCGACACCGAAAAAAACTTTTTGGACCTGTTCACCTCGGTGAACGCCCTGGCCGAAAAGTACGACATGCCCATCCTCTACTCCTGCCACCCCCGCAGCCGCAAGCGGCTGGAGGCCATGGGCTTTAAGCTGGACGAGCGGGTGCGGCTGCACGAGCCTTTGGGCTTTCACGACTATAACCATTTGCAGATGAACGCTTTCTGCGTCATCTCCGACTCGGGCACCCTGCCGGAGGAGTCCAGCTTCTTCACCAGCGTGGGCCATCCTTTCCCCGCCGTGTGCATCCGCACCTCCACCGAGCGCCCGGAGGCCCTGGACAAGGGCTGCTTCATCCTGGCGGGCATCGCCGCCGGCGGCGTGGAGCAGGCGGTGGAGACGGCCGTTGCCATGAACGAAAACGGCGACCTGGGCATCCCGGTGCCCTACTACACTGAGGACGTGTCCACCAAGGTGGTCAAGATCATCCAGAGCTATGTGGGCGTGGTGAACAAGATGGTCTGGCGCAAGGGCTGATATGGAAGGGAAAAAACTGCTCATCGTCACCCAGCACTTCTGGCCGGAGGCATTCCGGGTGAACGACCTGGCCGCCGGCTTTGTCGAGCGGGGCTGGCAGGTGGACGTGCTCTGTGGTCTGCCCAACTACCCCAAGGGGGAGTGGTTCTCGGGCTACCGTTACGCCGGCCCCCGGCGGGAGGAACACGGCGGGGTGAACATCTACCGGGCCGGCGAGATCCGCCGCAAGGGCAACACGGGGGCGCGCATTTTTCTCAACTATGTGAGCTGGCCGGTGTGCGCGGTGTTCAATCTCTGGCGGCTGAACGGCCCCTACGCGGCGGTACTGTGCTACAACACCAGCCCGGTGCTGATGAACCTGCCGGCCATTGTGTATGCCAAGCTCCACAGGGTGCCCCTTACCAGCTATGTGCTGGACATCTGGCCGGAGAACCTGTACAGCGTACTGCCGGTGAAAAACGCCTTTCTGCGCGCCGTGGCCCACTGGGTCAGCGACTGGCACTACCGCCGGTGCGACAAGCTCATCGCCATGAGCGAGAGTCTGCGCCGACGCCTTTGCCAGCGCACGAAAAAGCCCGAAACGGCGGTGGCGGTGATCCCCCAGCACTGCGAGGACCTCTACGCGGTGCCCATCCACGACGCGGCGCTGGCCGCCCGCTTTGCCGGGCGGTTCAACATCGTGTTCACCGGCAACTTCAGCCCCGCCCAAAGCCTGGACACGGTCATCAAAGCGGCGGTGCAGGCCCGGCGGCAGGGCGCGGACGCTCTGCGCCTGGTGCTGGTGGGCGACGGCATGAGCGCCGACGCGCTGAAAGCCCTGGCAAAGGAGCTGGACGCCGGGGACACGGTGGAGTTCATGCCCAGCGTGCGCCCGGAGCAGATCCCCGCCTACACCGCCCTGGCGGACGGGCTGGTGGCGAGCCTTTCCGCCAGCGAGGACCTGGGCATGACGGTGCCCGCCAAGATCGCCAGCTACATGGCGGCGGCAAAGCCCATCCTGGCCAGCATGGACGGGGAGGGCGCGGCCGCGGTGGCGGCGGCGGGCTGCGGCCTTGTGAGCGCCGCCGAGGACGTAAACGCCCTGGCGGCCAACATGGCCGCCCTGTGCGCCGCGCCGCCCGACGAGCGGGCACAGATGGGCCGCCGCGCTTTTGCCCACTATCAACAACACTACCGCCGGGACGCGGTGCTTGCCCGGCTGGAGGAATTCATCTGTGCGAGGTAACCAAGTGTGAAGATCCTGGTCATCATCCCCTGCTACAACGAATCCCAGAACATCGCCCGGGTGGTGCGCCGCCTGAAAGAAGCCTGCCCCGAGGCGGACTACGTGGTGGTGAACGACTGCTCCACCGACTCCAGCGTGGAGATCCTGCAAGCGGAGGGCTGCAACTACCTGGACCTGCCCATCAACCTGGGCATCGGCGGCGGGGTGCAGTGCGGCTACCAGTACGCGGTGGAACAAGGCTACGACGTGACGGTGCAGATGGACGGGGACGGCCAGCACGACCCGGCTTTTCTGCGGGCGGTCATCGCCCCGGTGGCGGCGGGCGAGCTGGACATGTGCATCGGCAGCCGCTTCATCACCAAAGAGGGCTTTCAGACCAGCTTCATGCGGCGGGTGGGCATCCGGTTTTTAAGCGCCCTGCTGCGGCTGCTGGCCGGCTGCAAGGTGCGGGACGTGACCAGCGGCTACCGGGCCTGCGGCAGGGCCCTCACCGCCCGCTTCGCCCAGCAGTACGCCCAGGACTACCCCGAGCCGGAGGCCATCCTGCGGGCGGTGTGCGAGGGCTACAAGGTGGGCGAGGTGCCGGTGGTCATGGCCGAGCGCCAGGGGGGCGTTTCCAGCATCAACGCGCTGAAAAGCGTCTACTACATGATCAAGGTGAGTCTGTCGCTGGTGATCCTGCGGCTGAGCTTCACCCGGCCCGGAGGTGAAACGCGGTGAACGAACTGCTCTATCCCCTGCTTGCGGTGGGGGACCTGGTCTTTCTGTTTCTGATCTTCCTGTTCGTGAAAAGCGGAAAGCTGAGCGTGCGGTACAGCCTGGCCTGGTTCGCCCTGGGGGGCGGGCTGCTGGTGCTGGCCGCGTTCCCGGTGGTGGCCAAGATGCTGCGGGCGCTGCTGCGCTTCGAAGTGGTGGCCAACATGGTGTTCACCCTGCTGTTCTGCTTTGTGCTGCTGGTGCTGCTGATCCTGTCGGCGGCGGCCAGCGTCCAGACCGAGCAGATCAAGCGGCTGGCCCAGCACAACGCCACCCTGGAACACCGGGTGCGCCAGCTGGAGGCCTTGCTGGCAAGCCGGGAGCAGCCAACGGCCCCGCCCGCCGGTGACGACCTGGATACAAACGGGTGAGATACTGATCCTGCACCGCCGGGCGGCGCCCCGGCGGCAATCTTTGCGGCGAGGTGGAGCGCACCATGGATTTTAACACTCCGATCTTTCTGGGCTTCTTCGCGGCGGTGGCGGTGCTGACCTATTGCGTGCCCCGGCGCTTAAAGCCCTATTTTCTTTTGCTTGCAAGCTATGTGTTCTACCTGTACAAGCCGGAGAACGCCCGGCTGGTGGCGCTGCTGGTCAGCGCCACGGTGGTCACCTGGTGCGCGGGGGTGGCCCTGGGCAGCAAAAAGCTGCAAACCCCCCTCGCCCGCCGGGCCTTTTTGTGGCTGGCGCTGGCGGTGTGCCTGGGCATTTTGTTCTTCTTCAAATACTTCAACTTCTTCGGCCAGCTGGCGGCAGACATCGGTGCGTTGTTCGGCGGCAGCGGCAGCTTTGCCCGGCTGGACCTGATCGCCCCCCTGGGGCTCTCCTACTTCACGTTCCAAAGCCTCGGCTATGTGATCGACGTCTACCAGCACAAGGCAAAGCCCCAGCTGAACCTCTTTAAATACGCGCTGTTCGTCAGCTTCTTCGCCTGCATCTTCACCGGGCCCATCGAGCGGGCGGAACACCTGATGCCCCAGCTGGAAAACCCCCGGCCTTTCGACTACTCCCGCATGGCGGGGGGCGCGTTCCGCATGTTGTGGGGCTACTTCAAAAAGATGGTGCTGGCAGACGGCATCGGCCAGTTCGTCGGCGCCGTCTACGGCGGGGCGGCCACCGCCGCCGGGCCCTATCTGGTGGCGGCGAGCCTCTTGTTCAGCTATCAGATCTATCTGGATTTTTCCGGCTGCTGCGACATCGCCATCGGCGGGGCGCGTATTCTGGGCATCGACCTTTTGGAGAATTTTGACCGGCCCTTTGCCGCCACCAGCTACACCGAGCTGTGGAACCGCTGGCACATGAGCCTGACAAATTGGTTCCGGGACTACATCTTCACCCCCCTGGCCTTTTACAACCGGGGCCTGCCCGGCGTGTGGGGCAAATTGCAGGGCTGGTTCAATGTGTTCATCATCTTCCCCATCAGCGGCCTGTGGCACGGGGCCAGCATGGGCTATGTGATCTGGGGCGTGCTCAACGGCCTGTTTTTGGTGTTCGGCAAAGCCACCGCCAAGGCCCGCCGCAAGCTGGCCAAGAAAAATCCTCTCTACAAGATAAAGCCCCTCAAGAACTTCCTCCAGCGGGTCATCGTCTACCTGCTGTTCACCGTCTGCATCGTCTTCTTCGCCGCCGACCTCTACGGCGCGGCGGCGGGCACGGTGTTTGCCGGCATGTTCTCCGGCTGGGACATCGGCTGGCCGGCCTTTGTCGCCGGCGTGCTGGACCGGGGCCTCACCGCCCGGATGCTGGCGGTGCTGGCCGCCGGCTGCGTGCTGGTGGAACTGGTGGAATGGCGGGGCCCGGTGGCCGAGTGGATCCGCCGGCGGTGGTTCGTCATCCGCTGGCCGCTGTACTACCTGCTGGCGCTGGCCATTTTGTTCTTCGCGGCCTTTGGCCAGTCCGCCTTTATCTACCAGCAGTATTAAGGGGGCGCGGGAAATGAAAAAGACATCTTATCTGCGCTTTTTGCTGGCGCGCCTTTTGACCTTTGCCGAGATCGGCCTGAAATTCTGCCTGTTTTTGCCCATTCTGCTCTTTATGGTGTGGTTCAGCTACAAGGTGGACGTGAGCGGCCTGTTCCAGGGAGAGCTTGCCCCCCGCCAGGTGGCCTCTCTGCTGCTGGAGGGCGACGTCGTTTCCGGCTACGACCAGATGGACGAGCGCCAGGTGCTGGCCCTGTACGCCCAGAACCTGGAAAAGGCCCCCGACACCCTGGCCCTGGGCTCCAGCCGGGTGCTGCAGCTCAGCGAAGACCTTGTGGGCGGCGGCAGCTTTTTCAACGCCGGCATCAGCGGCGCGGGGCCCATGGACATCATGAACATCTGGTACCTCTTCGAGCGGGAGGGCAAGCTGCCGCAAAACCTCATTCTGGAGGTGGACCCCTGGCTGTTCAACCCGGACCCGGACATCAACCGCAACGCCGACGCGGAGCTCTTTGCCGAGTTTTTGGAAAAGGCTTTGGGCATCGACGCGGACTATGAGGAACCGGACACGGTGGAGCTGTGGAAGGCCCTGGTGGACCCGGCCTACTTCCAGGGCAACGTGACCTACTACCTGAAACAAAAAGAGACCGGCGCGGTGCTCACCGAGGACGGCGAGGATATCCCGTTCAAGGCCATCGAGGGCAGCATCGAGGCGCTGGACTACGCGGTGAAGCGCGCGGACGGCAGCATCCAGTACCCGGTGAGCTTCCGCAATTGGAACAACGACCTGGTAATGGCGGAGGTGCTGGCCCAGGCGGGCACCATCAGCGCGCTGCACGGCTTTGAGGCCATGGACGCCTACTGGGCCGACCTGTTCACCCGCTTCATCGAGCACGTGGAGGGCCAGGGGGTCAACGTGGTGTTCCTGTTCACCCCCTACCACCCGTTCATCGCCCTGCACGTTTACAACAACCCCCAGGGGCTCACCGGCTTCTTCGAGGTGGAGCCCTGGGTGCGGGACTTCGCCGAAAAGCACGGCATCCCGGTGTACGGCAGCTACCACGCCGGGCGGGTGGGCATCCAGGAGAGCATGTTCTTCGACGGCCTGCACTGCCGCCCCGAGGCGCTGCGGCTGATGTTCCCGGGCATCGAGGCGGCCCTGGCGGGCGAAACGACCGCCTACGAGCGGCTGTATCTGGAGGAATACGGCGACACCGAGAACAGCGCCGGGGCCCTGATCGGCTACGACGCCGGCTGCGTGGTGGTGGACGAAGCCTGGCTGGCCGCCGCCGAGGCGGCCATGTCTCCCCTTTGAGCTCTGCGCGCCCCCGGGCCCGGCGGCCCGGGGGCTCTTTTTAAACTGCCGCTTGACAACGGTGCTTTCGTAGGGTAAAATGGTAACATTATAAACGATGCGCAGATGGGGAGAAAGCCCGGGCAAAGCGTTTTTCAGAGAGCCGCCGGCAGGTGCGAGGCGGCAGCGCGGCGCGGGTATACTGGCCCCGGAGCACCCGGGCTCAACGGCGCACAGCGTCTCATAGGCCCGGGCGGCCACCCACCGTTACAAGGGCGCGGTTCGCATTTTTTTGCCGACCGTACAAGAGGCCGCCTTTTCCGGCGGCAATGAGAGTGGTACCGCGGGTGCTTTTCAAAAATTTTCTGAAAGCCCTCGTCTCTCAAAGCAATGCTTTGAGGGGCGGGGTCTTTTTCGTCTCCCAAAGCGAACAGTAAGGAGGAACTGTTGCAATGATGGACGTGACCAAGTACAGCGTGGGCTATTACAATCCCCCCAAGACGGAATACCGCTGGGTACACAAGGACCACATCGAAAAGGCCCCCGCCTGGTGCAGTGTAGACCTGCGGGACGGCAACCAGAGCCTGATCGTGCCCATGAGCCTGGAGGAAAAGCTGGAATTCTTCGACCTGCTGGTGAAGATCGGCTTCAAGGAGATCGAGGTGGGCTTCCCCGCCGCCAGCGACACGGAATACGAATTCCTGCGCACCCTCATCGAGCAAAACCGGGTGCCCGCCGACGTGACGCTGCAGGTTCTCACCCAGTGCCGTGACCACATCATCCGCAAGACCTTTGACGCGGTGAAAGGCGCGCCCAGCGCGGTGATCCACTTCTACAACTCCACCAGCGTGGCCCAGCGGGAGCAGGTGTTCAAAAAGTCGAAAGACGAAATCAAGAAGATCGCCACCGACGGCGCGGCCCTGGTGAAAAAGCTGGCCGACGAGTACGAGGGCAACTTCCGCTTTGAGTACAGCCCCGAGAGCTTCACCGGCACCGAGCCGGAGTACGCCCTGGAGGTGTGCAACGCGGTGCTGGACATCATGCAGCCCACCCCGGAAAAGCCCATGATCATCAACCTGCCGGTGACGGTGGCCATGAGCATGAGCCACATCTACGCCAACCAAATCGAGTACATGAGCGACAACCTGAAATACCGCGACAGCGTGGTGCTGAGCCTGCACCCCCACAACGACCGGGGCTGCGGCGTGGCCGACACCGAGCTGGCGCTGCTGGCGGGGGCGGACCGGGTGGAGGGCACCCTGTTCGGCAACGGCGAGCGCACCGGCAACGTGGACATCATCACCCTGGCCATGAACATGTACACCCACGGGGTGGACCCCCACCTGGACTTCTCCGACATGCCCGCCATTGTGGAGCTGTACGAGCGGGTGACGAGGATGCACGTTTACGAGCGCACCCCCTACGCCGGCGCGCTGGTGTTCGCCGCTTTCTCCGGCAGCCACCAGGACGCCATCGCCAAGGGCCTTACCTGGCGCAAGGAGAAGAACCTCCACGAGTGGACGGTGCCCTACATCCCCCTGGACCCCACCGACATCGGCCGCCACTACGAGGCGGACGTCATCCGCATCAACAGCCAGAGCGGCAAGGGCGGCATCGGCTACCTGCTGGCCCAGGACCACGGCTACGAGCTGCCCCCCAAGATGCGGGAGCACTTCGGCTACACCGTCAAGGGCGTATCCGACCACGCCCACAAGGAGCTTTCCAGCGCCGAGGTGCTGGACATCTTCCAGAAGACCTACCTGAACAAGACCAGCCCCCTGAACGTGGCCGAGGCCCACTTCATCCAAAAGAGCGGCATCTTCGCGGTGGTCACCCTGGAGCAGGGCGGCAAAACGCGGGAGGCCTCCGCCCAGGGCAACGGCCGCCTGGACGCGGTGTGCAACGCCATCAAGGCGGCCACGGGTCTCGACTTCACCATCTGCACCTACTCCGAGCACAGCCTGGAGCACGGCTCCACCAGCCAGGCCGCCAGTTACGTGGGTCTGCAGTGGGCGGACGGCTCCATCACCTGGGGCGCGGGCACCGACACCGACATCATCCAGGCGGGCATCAAGGCGCTGGTGAGCGCCGTGAACAACAAGTAACGGGCTCCGGCCCGAAAAGGCCCGCCCCGGCGGGCAGAACAGCAAGGAGGGAAAGACCATGGGAATGACCATGACCCAGAAAATTCTCGCCGCCCACGCCGGGCTGGCCGAGGTCAAAGCCGGCCAGCTCATCAACGCGAAGCTGGACCAGGTGCTGGGCAACGACATCACCACCCCGGTGGCCATCAACGAGTTCGAGAAAGCGGGCTTTGACGGCGTGTTTGACAACGCCCGCATCAACATCGTGCTGGACCACTTCGTGCCCAACAAGGACATCAAGAGCGCCCAGCAGTCGAAGCAGTGCCGCCAGTTTGCCGCGAAGTACGACATCGTCAACTTCTTCGACGTGGGCAAAATGGGCATCGAACACGCTCTGCTGCCCGAGCAGGGCATCGTCACCGCCGGCGACTGCATCATCGGGGCGGACAGCCACACCTGCACCTACGGGGCGGTGGGGGCTTTCTCCACCGGCGTGGGCAGCACCGACATGGCCGCGGGCATGGCCACCGGCATGGCCTGGTTCAAGGTGCCCGCCGCCATCCGCTTTGTGCTCAACGGCAAATTGCAGCCCCGGGTGAGCGGCAAGGACGTGATCCTGCACATCATCGGCATGATCGGCGTGGACGGCGCGCTCTACAAGAGCATGGAGTTCACCGGCCCGGGCGTTGCCGCCCTTTCCATGGACGACCGCCTTTGCATCTGCAACATGGCCATCGAGGCCGGCGCGAAAAACGGCATCTTCCCGGTGGACGAGGTCACCGTGGCCTACCTCACCGGCCGCAGCCGCCGCCCCTGGACGGTGTACGAGGCGGACGCGGACGCGGAGTACGAAAAGACCATCGAGATCGACCTTTCCGCCATCGAGCCCACCGTCTCCTGGCCCCACCTGCCGGAGAACACCCGCACCGCGAAAGAGAGCGAGGGGGTGGCCATCGACCAGGTGGTCATCGGCAGCTGCACCAACGGGCGCCTCGAAGACATGGAGGCCGCCTACGAGATCCTCAAGGGCAAGACCATCGCCCCCGGCGTGCGGGGCATCATCATCCCCGGCACCATGGCGGTGTACAAGGCCTGCCTGCAAAAGGGCTGGCTGGAGGCTTTCATCGACGCGGGCTGCATCGTGTCCACCCCCACCTGCGGGCCGTGCCTGGGCGGCTACATGGGCATCCTGGCGGAGGACGAAAAGTGCATCTCCACCACCAACCGCAACTTTGTGGGCCGCATGGGCCACGTGAAGAGCGAAGTGTATCTGGCAAGCCCCGCCACCGCCGCCGCCAGCGCGCTGACCGGGCACATCACCGATCCTCGGGAGGTGGAGTAAATGAACGCACAGGGAAAAGTCTTTAAATACCCCGACAACGTGGACACCGACGTGATCATCCCCGCCCGCTACCTGAACAGCCAGGACGCGGCGGAGCTGGCCCGCCACTGCATGGAGGACATCGACCCGGAGTTCGTGAACAAGGTAAAGCCCGGCGACATCATGGTGGGCGGCTGGAACTTCGGCTGCGGCTCCAGCCGGGAGCACGCGCCCCTGGTCATCAAGACCAGCGGCACCGCCTGCGTCATCGCCAAGAGCTTCGCCCGCATCTTCTACCGCAACGCCATCAACATCGGCCTGCCCATTCTGGAGTGCGAGGCGGCGGCGGAGGCCATCGCCGCGGGGGACGAGGTGGCGGTGGATTTTGACACCGGCCTCATCACCGACCTGACCACCGGGGAGAATTTCCAGGCCCAGCCGTTCCCCCCGTTCATCCAGGACATCATCCGCGCCGGCGGGCTGATGAACAGCATCCGGCAGAAAGGCGGCGACAACAAATGAACAAGACCATCGCGGTGATCCGGGGCGACGGCATCGGCCCCGAGATCGTGAACGAAGCCCTCAAGGTGCTGGACAAGATCGCGGAACAATACGGCCACGCCTTTGCCTGCGAGGACGTGGACATGGGGGGCGTGGCCATCGACAAGTGGGGCGACCCCCTGCCCCAGGCCATGCTGGACAAGTGCCTTGCCGCCGACAGCGTGCTGCTGGGGGCGGTGGGCGGCCCCAAGTGGGAGGGCCTGCCCGGGCCCCAGCGGCCGGAAAAGGGCCTGCTTCGCCTGCGGGCGGGCATGGGCCTCTATTCCAACCTGCGCCCGGCAAAGCTGTGGCCCCAGCTGGCGGACGCCAGCCCCCTGAAGCCCTCCATCGTGGAAAAGGGCATCGACTTTCTGGTGGTGCGGGAGCTCATCAGCGGCATCTACTTCGGCGAACACAAAACGGTGGAGCAAAACGGCGAGCAGGTGGCCACCGACGTGATGCGCTACGCCGAGCATGAGATCGAGCGCATCGGCCGCATCGCCTTTGAAACGGCCATGAAGCGCCGCAAAAAGGTGACCTGCGTGGACAAGGCGAACGTGCTGGACTCGAGCCGCCTGTGGCGGGCGGTGCTCCACCGCGTCAAGGAGGACTACCCGGAGGTGGAGTACGGGGAGATGTTCGTGGACAATGCCTCCATGCAGCTGGTGAAAGACCCCAGCCAGTTTGACGTGATCGTCACCGGCAACATGTTCGGCGACATCCTCTCGGACGAGGCCAGTATGCTCACCGGCACCATCGGCATGATCCCCTCCTCCAGTTTGGGCGACGGCACCCGGGGCATGTACGAGCCCATCCACGGCTCCGCCCCGGACATCGCCGGCCAGAACAAGGCAAACCCCATCGGCACCATCCTCTCCGCCGCCATGATGCTCAAGTACAGCTTTGGCCTGGACGTCGAGGCCGCCGCCATCGAAGCGGCGGTGGACAAGGCCCTGAACGACGGCCTGCGTACCGCCGACTGCATGGCCGACGGCTGCCGGCTGGTGAGCTGCTCGGAGATGGGCGACGCCATCGCCGCCCGGATTTAAAATCCGCATAAAATGCGCTTTGCCCCTGCCCGTCCTGCTGGACGGGCAGGGGCCTTTGTGCTATACTGTGGGTAGAACTGACCGGGAGGTATACCAGCCATGAAAAAGCCGCCAGCCTTTGCCGCCTGCGCCCTGGCCGCCCTGCTGCTGGCCGGGTGCGGCGAGCGCACCTGCACCGGCATCCTCACCGCACCGGGCGACGAAGCCGCCCGCACCTTCACCCTGCAGGGGGACGAGGGCACGGTCTATTCCGTCACGCTGGAGGCGGACGCCCCGGTGGTCCCCTGGCCGGAGGGGACGAACGCCGACGACCTGTATTCCGGGCGCTGGCCCGCCCTGCGCCTTTCGGTGAAAGGGCGGGTGCCGCTGTTCAGCGGCGGCGACCCGGTGGCCCTGACCGCCAGCAGTGTGCAAATTGACGCGGCCCGGCAGCCGGAGGGGCTGACCCTGGAGGACGGCACCTCCCTGTCGGTGTGGCAGGCCAGCTTCGACCGGGAGTACTGCGCCCCGGACGGCACGGTGCTGCTGGAGGAGCGGCTGGGCGGCGAGGCCGCGGACGCTTTGGAAGCTGTGTCCGGCCTGACGGACACGGCCAGGGAGAACATCCTGGCCTTTTACGAAGCCCAGGGCATCCTCTATGACCTGCCCGCCCAGCTGGAAGAAGCCTGGGCCGCATACAGCGAGAGCGAAGGTTTCGACCTTTACACCCTGGGGCAGGAGGTGACCCGAAGCGCCGAGAACGACACAACCCTCTGGTTCGTTACCAAAGTGACGCTGCCCCTGGGCGGGCGGGTGGTCACCGAGGAGCAGTTCTGCGCCGCTTTCGACAAGGCCACCGGCGAAGCGCTGGGCCCCGGGGACCTGTTCACCCGCACCGGCGGCGAGCTGGCCGCAGCCCTGCTGGACGCCGGCGGCATCACCGACGAGCCGCGGCGAAGCGGGATGCTGGCGGCCTTTGACGAGAGCCGGGTGGTGTTTCGGGCCGAGGCGCTGGAGGTGTTCTACCCGGCGGGGTCGCTGCCCGGCGAGGAGACGGCCCTGATCCTGGGCCTGGACTACACCGACGGGGTAAAGGCCCTGTTGCAGCCCCGGGCGCTGCCGGCTGGCGCAAGGTGACAAAATCACGGTAAAGGCGCCCCGTTTGGGGTATGCTATGAGCGTAAGGTAAACAAAGAGGCGGCAAGCCCGCCGAAAGGAGATAAGAACAATGAGCGTTGTGCATGTGGATTCCAAAAACTTTGAGGCCGAGGTGCTGCACAGCACCCAGCCGGTGCTGCTGGACTTCTGGGCCACCTGGTGCGGCCCCTGCCGGATGCTGGCCCCGGTGCTGGACGAGGTGGCCGCCGAAAAGGCGGGCCAGGTGAAAGTGTGCAAGCTGGACATCGACCAGAGCCCCGAGCTGGCCAGCCAGTACGGCGTGATGAGCATCCCCACCCTGATGGTCTTCAAAAACGGCCAGGTGGTGAACAAGAGCGTGGGGCTCATCCCCAAGGCCGCGGTGGAAAAGCTGCTGGGCTGAGAAAAAATTTGCCGGGAGGGCGGACCGCTGGGCGGTCTGCCCTCCCGGTTTTTGCGTTCACCCCTCGCCCAGATACTCCTCCAGGCAGAGACCCTGTTCGGTGATGGCCCGGGCGGCATCCAGCCCCACATAGCGGTAGTGCCAGGGCTCGTTGGCAATGCCGGTGATATGCTCCTTGTCCGCCGGGTAGCGCTTGATGAAGCCGTATTCCCAGGCGTGCTCCAGCAGCCAGTCGTAGAGCTCCTGGCCGGTGCCCATGGCGTCGTCCGGATTGATGTCCACCGCCAGGCCCAGCTCGTGCTCGCTGGTGCCCGGCTGGGCCACCCACTGGGCCGCCAGCCGGCGGGCCAGGTCGTCGGTGTAGCCCTGGCGCCGGTAGGCTTCGATCTTGTCCTCCATGATCTGCCGCTGCTCCTCGCCGGTGCGCCAGCCGGAGGCCACCACCGGGTAGAGCCCCTCGGCCCGGGCCGCGTCGAACAGCTGCTGCAAGGCGGGCAGGATGCGCTCGTCCACCCGCTCGCCCCCCGCCACCTCCACCGTCTGCGCCTGCCAGTCTTCCGGCAGGGGGTGGCTGGCGTTCACCAGCGTCAGCTCCCAGCTTTCGGCGGCGGGGGCGCTGTTTGCCCCGCTGTTTGCCCCGCTGCCCGCCGGGGAACTGGCGGGGGCGGACGGGCGTTCCGTCAGGGTCCGCACCCCCTGGGCGGCCCAGGCGGACAGCCGCCACACCCCCACCAGCGCCAGCAAAAACGCCGCCAGCGCCAGCAGCCGGCGGCCCCGGCGCCGCCGGGCGCGGCGGTCAAACACCCGCTGCCGGGGCGGCGGCGCCTCCCACCCGCTGGCGGGGCGGCCCGCCGCCCCGGTGCGCAGACGGCGGCCCGTCTGTTTGCTTTTTCTTCTCTGTTCCAATTCCCGTCCCTCCCCAGGCAAAAAAGCGCCGCTCTTTCACGGCACATCCATTGTACCGAAAAAGGGCGGCGGCTGTTTTTGCATTTTGGAACGGAAAGCCAACGATTTTCCGCGAAAAACCTTACGATTTTATGACGCGGGCATCTCCACCGTGAAGATGACCCGGTTGTCGAAGCTCTCGGCGGTGATCTGCCCGCCGTGGCGGGTGACGATCTCCTTTGCGATGGCAAGGCCCAGCCCCGCGCCGCCGCTGTGACTGGCGCGGGCGGCGTCCGCCCGGTAAAAGCGCTCGAACAGGCGGGCGAGCACCTCCGGCGGGATGGTGCGGCCCCGGTTTTCCAGCCGGATGATCACCTTTTCCGGCTGTTCGGTCAGGCTGAGCAGCAGGGGGCTGTTCGGCTCGCTGTAATGGATGGCGTTGCGGATGAGGTTGTCCAGCACCCGCTCCATCTTGCCCGGGTCGCACTCCAGAAAGACGCCCTGCGGCAGCCGGGCCTGCCATTCCAGGCCCTTGTCCGCCATCAGGGGTTTGAACTCCCACATCATCTGTTCCAGCATCCGGCCCGCGTCCACCCGTTCCTTTTCCAGCTCGATGGCGGAGAGGTTGAACCGGGTGATCTCAAAAAACTCGTTGATGAGCTCCTCCAGCCGCAGGGCCTTGTCCAGCGCCACGCCGGTGAAGCGCCCGCGCATTTCGGGGGAGAGGTCCGGCTGCTCCCGCAACAGGGTCAGGTAGCCCACCACGCTGGTGAGGGGCGTTTTCAGATCGTGGGCCAGGTAGACCACCAGGTCGTTTTTGCGCTGCTCGGCCTCCCGGGCCACATAGGCGCTGCGCAGCGCCTGCTCCCGGGCCAGGTTCAGCTCGTCCTCCGCCGCTTTCAGCGCGGCGGGCAGGCGGATGGGCTCCTCGTCCGGGTCTGCCAGCCGCTTTGCCGCCTGCAGCAGCGTTTCGGTGCTTTGGAGGGTCCGGCGCAAAAACAACCAGCCCACCAAAAACCACACCGCCAGCAGGCCGCTGGCTGCCACCAGCAGGAAATTGTCCTTGACCCAGCGGAACAACTCGTAATTCGGCTCCCAGCCCTGCCAGGAGCGGTCGTTGCCCGCCCACCAGACCAGCAGGGCCGTTGCCCCAAAGGCCAGGGCGGTGAGGAACATGGCGGCGAACAGCTGGGCGGTGAGCTGGCGGCCAAAGCCGCTTTCCCGTTTGTTATTCAACGGTGTAACCCACCCCCCAGACAGTTTTTACATAGCGGGGCCTGCGGGGCGGCTCCCCCAGCTTTTCCCGCAGGCGGGCGATGTGGGCCATCACGGTGTTGCTGCTGTCCAGGTATTTTTCCCCCCACACGGCGCTGAACAGCTCCTCCGAGGACACCACTTTCCCCTGCCGCTGGCACAGATACCACAAAATGCTGAACTCGGTGGGGGTAAGGGACACCTCTTTTCCGTTCAGGGTGCACCTGTGCCCCTGTTTGGAGATGCTCAAGGCCCGGATGTCCAGCCGGTCCGGCTCGGCAGGGCTGGCGGCGTCGTAGCGCAGGTAGCGCCGCAGCTGGGTCTTGACCCGGGCCACCAGCTCCAGCGGGTTGAAGGGCTTGGTGATGTAGTCGTCCGCCCCCAGGGACAGGCCGGTGATCTTGTCCATGTCCTCCACCCGGGCGGTGAGCATCACAATGGGAAAAAGATGCTGCTGGCGGATGCGCCGGCAAAGGGAAAAGCCGTCCATGTCCGGCAGCATCACGTCCAGGATGGCCAGGTCCGGCTTGTCCGTTTCCAGGCTCGCCAGCGCCGCCGCGACGGTGCCGCAGAGCTGCACCCGGTAGCCCTCGTTTTTCAGATACACCGCCACCAGGTCGGCGATCTCCTGTTCGTCGTCCACTACCAGGATAGTCTCGCTCATTCCCCGTTTCCCTCCCCCAGCGGCTTTGCCATGTACAGCACATCCGCATAGTTGCCGTCCGGGTACTTCATGTTCCGGGGCAGGGTGCCGCAAATTTCAAACCCCAGCTTTTTGTAAAGGGCGATGGCCCCGGCGTTCTGGGCGGCCACCTCCAGCTCCAGCTGTTCCAGGCCCTTTTGGCGGGCGATGGAGATGAGTTCTTCCAGCAGGGCGGCGCCGATGCCCTGCCCCGTGAATTTCTGGTAGAGGGCCACGGCGACCTGGGCCCGGTGGCGGGTGCGCACCGTGGAAAAGCCCATCAGCGAGGCGTTGCCCGCGTGCTCGCCGTCCCGGAAGGCCAGCAGCATCAAATTCACCGGCGACTCGTTCTGGCCCCGGATAAAGGCTTTTTCCTCCTCCACCGTCATGGTGACCTCCTCCGGCCCGCGGGCCAGCCACGGGGTCTCGCCGCAGGTGGTCTTGAGGTATTTCAAAAGCATCTCCGCGTCTTTTTCCTCCGCGCACCGCAGGGCAAGGGTGCGGCCGTTCAACTCGCGGGTGATAGGTGCAACGACCATTCGTCTTTCCTCCTTTTACGACTTCGGCCCCGGCCGAAAGCAGCCGGGGCCGGGCGTTTTATTTTGTCTTGGGCGCGTCGGGCAGGTACTTTTCCCGCTCCACGCCCTTTTCCCGCAGTTTGCGGCGGGTGGCGGTGCGAAGCAGGCTGTAAGCCACCGAACAGGCGGGGATCATCACCAGCATCCCCAGCACGCCCATGGTGCTGCCGCCCAGGGTGACCGCCATGAGCACCCAGATGCCCGGCAGCCCCACCGAGTTGCCCACCACCTTGGGATAGATCAGGTTGCCCTCGATCTGCTGGATGCAGAGGAACAGCACCACGAACCACACCGCCTGGATGGGGTTTTGCACCAGGATCAAAAAGGCACCCACAAAGCAGCCGATGAACGCCCCGAACACCGGGATCAGGGCGGTGACCGCCACCAGCACGCTGACCAGGGTGACGTAGGGCATCCGGCACAGCAGCATCCCCACCGCGAACAGGCCGCCCAGGATGCAGGCCTCCAGGCACTGGCCGGAGAGGAACTTGGAAAAGGTGCGGCTCGTGAGCCGGGCCACCTCCACCGCCTTTTCCGCCTTTTCGGCGGGGGCCCAGGCAAAGAGCAGCATCTTGGCCTGGCGGGTCAGCGTCTCCTTGCAGGCCAGCAGGTACAGCGCGAAGACCAGCCCGATGAAGAAGTTCACAAAGCTCATCACGATGCCGGTGGCGGCGGTGGCGGCGTCGCCCACCAGCGCGAAGCCCCCGTTTTTCACCCAGTCGGCGGCGGCGGACAGCGCCCCCTGCCAGTCGGTGATGAGGCTGGTGGAGACCCACTCCTGCAGCACCGGGTAGCGCACCATCATATCGGCCAGCCAGACCTGGGCGTCCGCCCAGAAATCCGGCAGCCGCGCGCCGATGCTGGCAATGGTGCGGGTGAGCTGTGGGATCACCAGCAGCAGCACCAGCGCCAGCACCGCCAGCACCGCCAGCAGCGTCAGGGCAAGGGCGGCCGGCCGGCGGAAGCGGGTGACCTTTTTGGGCAGTTTTTTCTCGATGGCGGCCATGGGCACGTTCAGGATAAAGGCCAGGCTGGCCCCCATCACAAAGGGGCTCGCCAGCCGCCAGACGCGGCCAAGCATACCGCCCACCACGGCGGGGTTGTGCAGCGCCCAAAACAGCACGATGCAAAAGCTCACCATGAGCAATATGGTTCGGATGGTCTTTCTGTCCAGCTGCATAAACCGGCCCTCACTTTTTCTTGTCTGCCGCCTTTCGTCAAGGCTTTCTCCTATTGTATCCCGCTTTTGCCTTTCGCGCAAGGGCCTGGTTCATTGCTCCAGCTCCGCCAGCAGCCAGTCCAGGCTTTGGCGGGTGAGCTCCAGCTTGGCCTGAGCCTGCTCCAGCTGGGCGCGGATCGCCTCGCAGTCGCCTCCGTCGGCGGCGGCAAGGCCGGTGGCGCCCGCCTGCAGCGGCGCCCAGTACTCGCCGCCCCCATAGAGGAACTGCGCCCACACCGCCCCGTTCCACGCCCCGTCGGTGACCGCCAGCGCCGGGTAGCGCCCGGCCTCCAGGGTGCCGGCCAGGGCGGTGGTCTCGGGGGCGTAGTAGTACAGCGCCCCGCTTTGATAGACCACCAGCTCGGTGCCGGTGAGCGGCAGGGTGGCCGGGCCCTGGCCGTAACCGTTCTTGCCCGCCGCCCGGATCAGGGGCAGAAAGTCCTTGTAGCTGTAATTCAGGTCCACGTTGCCGGAGATGCCGTTCACCCGGCCGGTGCTGGAATACTGCCAGATGGCATAGTCTCCCTGGTAGCCCACATAGCCCCGGTAGTCGGCGATCCACAAAGGGTAGGCCGCCAGCTGGGCCGGGTTCAGGTAGTTCTGGATGAAATTGGTGTAGGTGTAGTAGCCCGGGTACCAGCCCTTTTGGTCCAGGATGTCCATGGCAAAGCGCACCAGCCGGGTAAGCTCGGCGCGCCCCAGGCTTTGCAGGCTGGAGGCCTCCACGTCCACGAACACCGGGTACTCCAGCTTGAGGCCCTCCAGCGCCGCCAGCACCACATCCAGCTCGTTGATCACCGCGTCCTCGGTGCGGGCGTAGGTGTAGTAGTAGACCCCCACCCGCAGCCCCGCCGCTTTCGCGTCGGCGATGTTCTTTTCAAAATAGGGGTCCACATACACCCCGCCGCTGTTCGAGGACGCCGCCCGCACGATGGCGAACTGCTTGCCCGCCGCCACCTGCTGCCAGTCGATGATCCCCTGGTAACGGGACACGTCGATGCCCGTCTGATAGATCTCCATAGCGATCCCCCCTCTTTGCCATGGTATGCAAAAAGGGGGGAGGTTGGTTCATATCCGAAAGGCTCACACCACCAGGCCGCCGTTGACCCCCAGCACCTGGCCGGTGATGTAGCCCGCGCCGTCGCCGGCCAGGAACACCAGCGCGTCGGCCACCTGGCCGGGGGTGCCCAGGGCGCCCAGGGGGATCTCCCCCGCCAGGGCCGCCCTGTCGTCGGCGGAAAAGCCGGCCATCATGTCGGTGTCGATGACGCCGGGGGCCACGCAGTTCACGGTGATGCCGCTGGGCCCCTCTTCCTTTGCCAGGGCCCGGGTCAGGCCGATGAGGCCCGCCTTGGCGGCGGAGTAGGCCGCCTCGCAGCTGCCCCCCACCTGGCCCCACATGGAGCTCACGGTGAGGATGCGCCCCCATTTTTGCCGGATCATATGGGGCAGCGCCCGCCGGCAGCAGTAGAACGCGCCGGAAAGGTGTACGTCCAGCATCCGCCGCCACTCCCCGTCGGTGACGTCGGTAAAGAGCTTCTGGGCGGCGAAACCGGCGTTGCACACCAGCACGTCCACCCCGCCGAACGCCTCTTCCGCGGCGTCGAACATCGCCTGCACCTGGGCGGGGTCCGCCACGTCCGCCCCCACCGCCAGCGCCCGGCCGGGCCAGCGGGCGGCCAGGGCCTGGGCCTTTTCGGCGCTGTGCAGGTAGTTGAGCACCACTTGATACCCCGCCTGGGCGAAGCGTTCCGCCGCGGCGGCCCCGATGCCCCGGGACGCGCCGGTGATGAGTACCGTTTTCATCCGTTTCCCTCCCGCTTTTTCCGCAGCGCGGCGAAGAAGTCTTTCAGCAGCCGGGCGCACTCCTCCCCCCGCACGCCGCCCTCCACCCGGGGATGGTGGTTGAACGGCAGCGCGAACAGGTCGGTCACCGAGCCGCAGCAGCCGGCTTTGGGGTCCGCCGCGCCGTAGACCACCCGCCGGATGCGGCTGTTGATGATGGCCCCGCTGCACATGGGGCAGGGCTCCAGGGTGACAAACAGCTCGCACTGCCACAGCCGCCAGCCCCCCAGGGCCTTGCAGGCGGCGTCGATGGCCAGCAGCTCCGCGTGGTGGGTGGCGTTTTTGCCGCTCTCCCGGGTGTTGCAGGCCAGAGCCACCGGCTCGCCGTCCTTTGCCACCACCGCCCCCACCGGCACCTCGCCCAGGGCGGCGGCCTTTTTCGCCTGCTCGATGGCAAGACCCATCAGTTGTTCGTCGGTCATACCGTTCTCCCTTTCAGCGCCCGAAAGTCTGCCACAGGTCGCAGGCAAGCGCCAGCGCCGCCGCCGTCAGATACCCGGGGCTGCGAAGCGCCCCCAGGCCCTGCACGGCCTTGCGCCGCCACTGGGCGGGGCGAAGCTGGCCGGTCCGCAGCCGGCCCAGCAGGGCCAGCGCCACCAGCGGCGGCAGGAACAGGAATATGTAGTAGGCGATGCGCCCGCTTCCGTACTGGGCGTCGTACTGGCCCAGAAAGGCCAGGGTGTTGTTATAGAGATGAAAGACCATGCCCGGCACAAGGCTGCCGGACACCTCGGCGCACAGGCCCAGCGCCAGCCCGCCGAACAGCGCGGCCACGCAGGCGGGCAGCCGCCCGTGGAGCAGGGCGAAGAGCACCGCCGGCCCCGCCACCGCGGCCCCCAGGCCGAACGGGCGCAGCCAGCCCTGCAAAAGGCCCCGGAAGAGCAGCTCCTCCCCCGCCGCCGGCACCAGGCACACCGCCAGCCAGGCCGCCGCCAGCGCCAGGCCGCCGGCGGGCAGCTCCATGGGGGCGGAGGAAGCCCCCGGCCCCGCCAGCGCCCCTGCCAGCAGGTTGCCGGCCAGCATCATGACCCAGAAGACCACAAACAGCCGCGGCCAGCTGCGCCCGCCCCGATGCACCGGCACAGGCGGCTGGGGGGCGATGAGCAGCAGCAGAAAGGGGCAGACCAGGGCCGCGGCGGCCACCGCCCCCCGCAGCAGGGTGGCGGCCAGCAGGCCGGTGCCCACAGGGTTGGAGAGGCTGGCCCCCGGCACCCGCAGGGCCAGCAGCGCCCCCGCCAGCAGGGTAAGGCCTGTCCGGGCCACAAGATAGCACAGGGCCGCGCAGCCGCACAGGGTGGCCGCCCGGTTCATGGCGGCGGTCTTCGCCGCGCCGGCGGGGGCCTCATTCCGCATCGTCCGCCCCCTCCTGCCCGGCGTCGGGCAGGCCCGCCAGCTTGTCCAGCTGCCGGGCGGCGTCCCGGGCGGTGCGCTCCAGCCCCCGCACCAGCACAGCGGCGTACACCGTGCCCACCAGGCTCACCGCGCCCTCCACCAGCAGCACAAGACCGATGGCCATCACCAGCAGCTCCACCGTTTTAAAGGGATTGGCCACCATGAGCACCCCCAGCACGGCGGACAGGCCCGCCAGCACCAGGAAGCTCCACCAGTTGCGGTAGCCCATGGCCCGCAGTTCCAGCGCCGAGCGCAGGCGCACCACCCCGTCCACGATGACATACAGCCCCACCAGCAGCGGCAGCACCGACACCACCGTGTCCGGCTTCATCAGCAAAAACGCCCCCAGGGAGGCGGCCGCCACCCCGAAGACCAGGGAAAAGTAGTCGAAGAACGCCCGCTCCCCGGCGCGCAGGTAGCTCCAGACGCTGAGCAGCCCCTTGACCAGGATGACCCCGCCGAACAGGTAGCATACCACCCGCAGGGACACCTCCGGCCAGAGCAGCAGCGCCAGCCCCAGCAGCATAAATACCAGGGCAAAGGCGGCGAAACTTGTTTTCATATACTTCATTGCACAGATCCCTCCCGTGGTGGCGCGCCCGGGCCCGAAGACCCGGGCGTGCCCCGCAATGGTCCACTGTGTATTAGTATACCACAATTTTCCCCGTTTGCCGATGGTCGCCGGGCACTTTCTTCACCGCACCAGCGGCCCGGCCCAGCCCTCGACGCCGCCGATGTTCTCCGTCCGCCAGCCCATGCGGCGCAGCGCGGCGCAGGCCTTGGCGCTGCGGGCCCCCGCCTGGCAGTAGACGAACAGGGCCGCCCCGGCGGGAAAGTCCGCCGCCGCCAGCCGGCTCAGGGGCAGATTGACGCTGCCGGCCAGGTGACCCGCCGCGTATTCCGCTTCTTCCCGCACGTCCACCAGCACCCCGCCGGGGGTGGCCGCCAGTTTCTCCAGGCCCTTTTCCAGCAGCGCGCCGGGGCCTGTGCTGTGTTTTTGCATTTGCAGTTTCCTCCTTTCGTGTTGCCGTTTCTTCAGTATATGCGCCCCGGCGCCGGCACGGACCCGCCGGCGACAAAAGCCGCCGGGCCCCACACGCAAAAAGGGCGGCCCTTTGCAGGGCCGCCCCGTTAGCCGGGGTGCCGTAAGAAAACGGTTTTCTTATGCCAACCCGGCTTTTGGGCGCCGCTTATTTCATCAATTCGCACACCGCCTGGGCGTAGGCCACAGGGTCCTCGATGGGCAGCCCCTCAATGAGCAGGGCCTGGTCGTAGAGGATGCGGGCGTATTTCGCCAGCGTGTCGGTCTCGCCCTTTTCCTGCAGGCCTTGCAGGGTGGCAAAGACGGGATGGTCGGCGTTGATCTCCAGCACTTTCTGGCTCTTGGGCGCGCTTTCGGCCCCGGGCATGGCGGAGAGCACCTTTTCCATCTCCAACGACAGGGGCCCCTCGCTGGCAAGGCACACCGGATGGCTCTTCAGCCGGGTGGACAGGCGCACCGCCTCCACCTTGCCCGCCAGCGCCTCTTTCATGGCGTCCAGCAGGGGCTTGTTGGCCTCGGTCTTCTCCTCGGCGGCTTTCTTCTCCTCGTCGCTCTCCAGGCCCAGATCGCCGGCGGAGACGTTCTTGAATTCTTTCGCCGCGTCTTTCTCGCCGTAGCTGCGGAGCATCTGCAGGCAGAACTCGTCCACGTCCTCGGTGAGCAGCAGCACGTCGCAGCCCTTTTCCAGCACCAGCTCGGCGGCGGGCAGCTTCGCCAGCCGGTCGGCCGAGTCGCCGGCGGCGTAGTAGATGTACTTCTGGCCCTCGGTCATCTTCTCCAGGTACTCCGCCAGGGTGACCATCTTCTTCTCCCTGGCGCTGTAAAACAGCAGCAGGTCTTTGAGCTGGTCGGCGTGCATACCGTAGTCGGCGTAGCAGCCGTATTTCAGCTGGCGGCCGAAGTTTTTGAAGAACGCCTCGTACTTCTCCCGCTCGCCGGTTTTCATGGCGTTCAGCTCGTTTTTGATCTTCTTTTCCAGGCTCGTGCGGATGAGCTTGAGCCGGCCGTCCTGCTGGAGCATCTCCCGGCTGATGTTCAGGCTGAGGTCCTGGCTGTCCACCACGCCCTTGACGAAGCTGAAGTGGTCGGGCAAAAGGTCCGCGCACTTTTCCATGATCAGCACGCCGCTGGCGTACAGCTGCAGGCCCTTTTCATACTCCCGGGTGTAGTAGTCGTAGGGCGCCCGGCCGGGGATGAACAGCAGGGCGTTGTAGGTGGCGGTGCCCTCGGTGCGGCTCAGGATGACCCGGGCGGGGTCGGTGAAGTCGTAGAACTTGTCCTTGTAGAACTGGGCGTACTCCTCGTCGGTGACCTCCCCCTTGGCCCGCTTCCACAGGGGCACCATGCTGTTCAGCGTCTCCAGCTCGGTGTAGGTCTCGTACTCGGGGGTGTAATCCTCGCCGGCGTCGGCGGGCTTTTCTTTCTGGCGGGTCTTCTCCCGGTACATCTGGATGGGATAGCGCACATAGTCGCTGTACTTCTTGACGATGCCCACCAGGGTGTACTCGTCCAAAAAGCGGTCGTAGTCCTCCTTGTCGTCTTTCTCCTTGATGACCAGGATCACCTGCGTGCCCACCTCGGGCTTGTCCGCCTCGGTGATGGTGTAGCCCTCGGCGCCCTTGCTCTCCCACTTCCAGGCGGTGTCGCTGCCAAAGGCCCGGCTGATCACCGTGACCCGGCTGGCCACCATGAAAGCGGAATAAAAGCCCACACCGAACTGGCCGATGATGTCGATGTCCTCGGCCTTGTTCTCGGCCTTGAAGTCGAAGCTGCCGCTGCGGGCGATGGTGCCCAGGTTCTTTTCCAGCTCCTCCTTGGTCATGCCGATGCCGTTGTCCGACAGGGTGATGGTGCGGTTTTCCTTGTCCAGCGTCAGGTGGATCTTGTAGTCCTCCTTGCGGCTGGGCACCGTGTGGTCGGTGAGGCTTTTGAAATAGAGCTTGTCGATGGCGTCGCTGGCGTTGCTGATGAGCTCCCGCAGAAAGATCTCCTTGTTGGAGTAGATGCTGTTGATCATCAGGTCCAGCAGCTTTTTGCTCTCGGCCTTGAACTGTTTTACTGCCATGTGTGTTCGCTCCCTTTATATCAAAATCTTACGAGACAAGTTTTAGCACTCTATATCAACGAGTGCTAATTAACTATACCGCGTTTTGCACAAAAAAGCAAGGGGTTTCACACAAAATTTAAAATCCGTTCAAATACAGGGCCGCCGCGCCCGCGGGGGGCGGCCCCGCCCGGCAAAACAGCCCCCCCGGCAAAGGCAGGGCGCGGGCGGCTGCCAATGAAAAAACCGGGCTGATGATCAGCCCGGTGTGAACAGCTCGTCCACGGTGGCGCCCAGCTCCTTGGCCAGCTTGAAAGCCAGCGCCAGGGTGGGGTCGTACTTGTTGTTCTCGATGGCGTTGATGGTCTGGCGGGAGACGCCGCACTTTTTTGCCAGCTGCTCCTGCAGCAGGCCCTTTTCCCGGCGCATCTGGCGAATTTTATTTTCCACGCTCGAAATCACCATACCGTTTCTTTAATACCAGCAGCACCACAAAATAGGTCAGGGCGGTGACGCTGAGGTCAATGAATGGGTTGGATTGCAGCTTTTGCGCCCGCACCACCGCCTCCACCACGTCGAACACCTGGGTCAGCACCGTGATCAGCAGGGTGAACGCGCCGGCTTTCCAGACGATGAGCTGGCGCCGCTCGTCCCCCTGGCGCACCAGCGAGACCACCATCCCGATGTCCAGGGCGATGGTGCCCAGCAGATAAAGGCCGAACAGGATCAGAAGAAAGTTTTCCAGTGTAAATGCGCCTTGCGTTACAGGGTCCATTGGGCTGCCTCCTTTCAAAATGTCAAACTCTTTTGACATCACCAGCATACCACGGGCGGCCGCAGATGTCAAGAGTTTTTTACATTTTTCCGGGAGCGGCCGGCGGAAAGCCGGTGTTTTTCACACGCGGGCTCTTCGCCCCATGAGGAACGCGTGATACAAAGCCTGCCGCAAGGGGTTTTATGCCGGTTACGGGATACAAAAACCGGGCGGCCCCGCTAAAAAGCGGGGCCGCCCGAAACACTCTTTTATTCCCGGGTCTTCTCCGCCGGCGGCCGCGCGGTGAAAGGCAAGCCGCATGGCTCAACCGGCAGAGGAGGAAGTATTGATGTCCTGCACGGCCGCCGCGCTGGAAGCCGGCGCGCAGCGCACCACAAAGCGCTGCTGGCCGCTGTATGTGCAGGTGAACAGGGTCAGTCCCGGCTGGTCCCAGGGCAGCTGTTCGCCCGCGACGCCGTCCAGCACCTCGATGGACTCCACCTGATAGGTGAACACGCCGCCGATCACGTCGGTAAAGATCACCAGGTCGCCCGCTGCCAGCGTGTGGATGTCTTTAAAGTGGCAGCTGTAATTGTGGCCTGCGATGATCATGTCGTCCTCCAGGTAGGAGCCCTGGTAGCGGCAGACGTTCTCTTTCAGCGCCGGATAGCTGAAATCCCGCTCCACCGGCAGGCTCAGCTCCAGCGCGGGGATGTCCAGTATGCCGATGTAGGAGGTGTCTCCCAGCCGGGCGCTTTGCATCTCGGACACATCCGGATACTCCGCCAGGGGCTCGCTGGGCATCACCTGCTCTTTGAGCGCCTGACACACCTGGCGGGTGGCGGCCTCGGCCCGCTGCTCGCGCCAGAGCACGTTGTAGGCCACCAGGCCGCCCGCCGCCGCCAGCAGCGCCAGGCCCAGGGCCATCAGGCACCGGCTGAGCCGCTTACGGCTGTTCGTCGTCTTCATCGCGCAGCTTCCAGCCGGCGCCAAACAGCGCCACGCCGCCCACTGCCATCACCGGCACCGGCCACCAGAGCAGGCCGGTTTGGGGAATGGCGGTACCGGCCGTCTGGCCCGGGTCCGTGCCGGGAGTCTGGCCCGGATCGCCGCCCGGGTCGGAGGTGTCTTTGTCCGGGCAGGTGTTGGTGATCACCCAGCGCTCGCCGTTGGGGGCGATGGTCACCGTGTAGCCGTCGGGCACGTCCCGCT
Source organism: Candidatus Allofournierella merdigallinarum (assembly GCA_019117205.1). GTDB lineage: Bacteria > Bacillota > Clostridia > Oscillospirales > Ruminococcaceae > Allofournierella_A > Allofournierella_A merdigallinarum. Next base: position 71,166 of record DXAC01000015.1, read on the forward strand.
CGGCCAGGGCGTAGGTCTTGTCCCCCTCCAGGCCGGTAAAGGTGTGTTTCCAGTGGTTGGCCTCGCTCAGGGTAACGGTCTCTTTCAACACGCCGTTGCATATCAGCTCCACCGTTACGCTTTCCGGCCGGGGCAGCGAGTTGCCGCTCCATACCTTGCTGACCTCCAGATCCACCAAAGGCGCCTTGCGCTCCACCTTGAGCACCGCCTGGGCCTGGGTGTTCCACTGGCCCTGGGCCGTGTCATAGGCGGGCAGCACCAGCAGCGACGGCGCGGGGAAATAGCGCCAGCCGGCCTGGTCGGTGGTCTGGGCCGCCTGCAGCAGATAGAGGCCGCTGTCCAGGTTGGCAAAGTCCACCAGGCCATTCTGATCGGTGGTGGCGGTGGCGATGGGCGCAAGGGAGTCGGCCAGCGCGTAGTTTGCCAGGGTGCTGGCCGCGTCCGCCCACTCCTTGTCGGTGAGCTCCAGCAGGTCCACCGGGTAGTTGGCAAAATCCCCGCAAAGGGTAAAGGTGATCCAGGGGCTGGTCTCGCTGATATCCGCCACCCGGTGCAGGGTCACCTCCACGCCGGCAAGCGGCTGGCCGGAATAGGCCAGCTTTGCTTGCAGCGTGGTTTTGTCCTGGGGCAGGTCGGGCGCTGCGAAAACCGGCAGGGCACAGCCGAGCAACAGGAACAGCACGGCCAGCGCCGCGCACAGCTTCTTGCTCATCTCCTATCGCTCCTTTCATTCTTCTTTCGGTCCCGTATCAGCAGGACCACCAACAGCACCACCAGCCCCAAAGCCAGGGCAACGGGCGCCATGTTTCGCGGCTCGGCAGCGACGATCTCCTGGGCCGCGGTCTCGGTTTGCTCGGGGGCGGGGGTATACTCGGTGCGGACGCCCCGCACCAGCAGCCGATGGGTATTCACCCCGTAGGGGGTACAGGTGACCAGGGTGCAAAGGTCCTGCCCCTGCTGCACGCCCAGGCTTTCCACCTCCTGGGGTTCCACCACGCGGATCTCATCCACCGTGTAGGCCAGCGTCTGGTCCAGAACGTGCAGGTAGAACACATCCCCCACTTCCATCTGATCCAGGTCGCTGAGCAGCCGGGCCGAGGGCAGCCCCCGGTGGCCCGAGAGCACACAATGGCTGCTCTCGCCGCCCACCGGCAGCGAGCTGCTTTCCACATGGCCCACGCCCACCTGCAGCACCGCCGCGTCCACCCCGTGGTAGATGGGCAGCCGCACGCTTATCCCCGGTATCTCCAGATAGCCCATCATGCCGTTGCCGAACGGGTCCAGCATGTTGTTGTAGATGGCCATTTCGTAGTCGGAGAGGAACCATTCGGTGGGTTCCTGGGCAAGCTGGGTGTTGTATTCCAGCGCCTGGGCGAGCAGCTCGTCCAGGGTGCCGTCGTCCATCTGCTCCAGAGCCTGCTGATGGGAGGCAATGGCCCGGCTGTGGTTTCTCTCGTTCACCATGTCGCTCACGGTTGGATACAGCAGCAGACACAGCCCCACCAGAAACACCGCCACCAGCACAAGGGTAGAGGGCCGCACGCCAGGCCGTTTCCCCGCTGCCCGGCCGGGGCGCCGCCACACCTGCTTTTGCGGGGCGGGCGGCTGCCGGCCGGGCTGGTCGGGGCTTTCAAAATCACTCATGGGTCACTCCTGTCTGCCGCGGCCCGGGCGCAAACCCGCGCGCCGGGCGCGGCCGCGTGAACTGCCGGGGCAGGCTCACGCTTTAAAATGGTGGCGGTCGTTCTTTTTGGAGGCCGAGCGCACAGCCAGCACCACCAGGGCGGCCAGCATAAGGCAGGCGCCGCCGCACACGAACAGGGTGGTGCCCATGCCGCCGGTTGCGGGCAGCTCGGCGCCGGAGCGGTTCTCGATGTCAAGGCTGATGACGCCGGTGTTCGAGTCAACGGTGAGCGTCTGCGGCGCACCGTCGCCCACTTTGTAGGTGCCGGACCAGGTGCCCTTTTCAGTGCCGGTGGTAACGGTGGCGGGAGGCGTGAAGTTCAGCACCAGGGTGATGTCGTCGATGGTGTTGTAGTTGGCGGGGGTCTTGGTCTCTTTCAAGATATAGGTGCCGGCGCCCAGGCCCGTAAAGGTGACCACGCCGTCGGCGCCCACTTCACCGGCAACATTGGTACCCTGTGCCTCGGTGATCCAGCTGGTGGTGCCCGGTGTGCGGGTGTACTTTTGGGTGGTGCTTTCGTACAGATCGTCGTTGCTGCCATCGGGGGTGGTGGTGGTGTAAGCGCCGCTATTCAGCTTGTAGTATGTACCGCTTGCATCCGGGGTAAAGGTATCCGAGGCGGTGACGCCGGTGGTGATCACCCCGTCGCCGGTGAGGGTGAACGCAGCGCCGGTGAGGGGGAAGTCCTCCACGTTCACCTTGTTGATCTGAAGCTGGGCGGTGTACACATTCGCAATGGTGGAGGGCGTCTCGCTGACGGGCTCGCCGGTGGCGGGCTTGTCGCTGTCAGCGGGGTCGCCAACGTAGGTATAGTTCGGGTCGTTGGAGAAAGTCAGTTTGGCGCTGTTGCTGGTGCCGGTGGCGCCCGCCGCGGCATACTGGTTCACGGTGGCGTCGTAGGTGATCTCAATGGCTTTGCCAATATGGGTAGTGGTGTTGTACTGGATGAAATTTTTGAAAACGATCTCCAGGGTGGTAGGCTGCCCCGCCATGGGTACCGCAGGGGTGGTGCTGACGGTGTAATCGGTGTCCTTTGTCAGGGCAGTGCCATTCAGCTTCACCACGATGCTGTTCGCATTCGGGGTCAGGCCGGCGGACAGAGTATCCGAAACCACGAAGAAATACTTGTTGTAGCCATTCATATCCGGCACCTTGCTGGTAAGGGTATAGGTGACGGTGTCGCCCACCGAGACGTTGGTGCCGTCGGCGGGGGTCGCGGCAGTATCGCCCTTATCTTTCACCTGTTTGTCCAGGGTGGGCACGTCCGCCTTGGCGCTCACCGTTTTGTCTTTCACCAGCTGCAGGATGAACTTGGTGTAGGAATTGTTGTCGCCCTCGTCACCCGTAAACGCAGCCTCTTTCACCAGGTAGTAGCCGGCGGGCAGGCCAGGGATGGTCGCGGGGTAGACATTGCCGGTCGCGGTGGCGGCAGTGGTACCGGTGCCGGTGGGGCTATCAGCCAGATACCGGGCCACCACGTCCGCAAAGGCGTCGGTGACAGCGGTGGCGTTTTCCGCTGCCAGCACATCGGCCACCGCGGCGGCGTCATCACAATCTTTAAAAGGGGTATCGCCGTTCACAGTGATCGCCTTGACCGCGTTCAGCAGAGCAGTAGTGTCTTTCACACCGGTGCCCCAGTCGATGTTGATCAGGGTGTCCGCGCCGGTGCCCGACGGGTCGGTGGCCAGCTCACCCGAGAACACCCGGTAGGCCTGGTAGTCGTGGTTCGGCGTTTTGGAGTTGATGGTCAGGGTGTAGGTGTCATCCGCGAATGCGGCGGGCACTGCCAGGCAGAAGACCAGTGCCAGGCATAACAGGACGCTTAGCAGTTTTTTGGTTTGTTTCATGGGTAGAACTTCCTTTCTTCGTTTTGCTTTGACAGGCGGGATGCAAAAGAGTGATGGGCTCAAACCTTGCGGCGTTTTTTCGCCAGCGCCAGCACCGCAAGAGTACACAATGCCATCCCCAGCGCGGGGAGCTGCCAGCGGCCCATGCCGCCGGTTTTGGGCAGCAGATAGAGCTTGTCGTTTTGCACGGTGTTTTCTATCTGCCGGATGTAGTGGCCGTTTTTATCAAAGGTCACGGCCACGGGCTGCTGGTCGGTGATCTGGTAGCCGGCGGGGGCCCACAACTCCTGATAACAGTAGTTCCTGCCCTCCAGCTCGTCCCAGAACACCAGGCCGTAGTCGTTGGTCTTGCCCAGGCGGCACAGGTAGTAGGTCTTTTCATCTTGCCCCGTGCCCAGGGTGATGGTGGCCTTTCCTGCAAGCGCCGCCTGCTGCTCGGCTGTCAGGCCGTGCTTTTGGCACTCGGCTTCAAGCGCCTGCCCGGTGAGCGCGTCCGCCGCGCTTTCGCTGTACAGGCCGAAAATGGCGCCCGGCAGCGTCAGGCCGGCGTCCGCCGCGTCCACCTTGAGCAGGTCCAGCTCACGGCTCACGTTCATGTTTTCAAAGTGGGCCAGCTGGGAGGCAGCCTTGTTGTAGACAAAGGTGTAGCTGTTGGTGGTGCTGTTGTTGAGGCGGTAAAAATCGTAGTCCCAATAGCTGCCCAGCCAGGCGAACGGTTCGTCCGCCAGCTCCACCATTGTGTACTTGGCGCCGTTTGTCCACACCCAGGGGTCCGTCGTCTCTTTCAGCACCCTGTCGGTTTGGTCGTACTCATACCGGCGCAGGTCGCCGAGCTTCAGAGTGTGTTCGTCGTCGCCCACGGCAAAGTCGATGGTGGCAAGGCTGAACTGCCTATTATCCGCCACCAGCGCCTCCACCAGGTCGCGGCCGGTGGTGTAGTTGCCGGCAAGGCCCTCGCCGGTGTAGATAAGGAAGCGGAACGTATCCGCCACGGCGGCAACGGCGGCCTCGCCGTCTTCATCCACAAGGGTCTTCTGGATGCGGGGGTAGTCCGGGATCATCACGCCCACCTCCAGCGGGGCGGCTTCCAGATGCATAAAGTCGTTTTTCATCTGGTAGCGGTAGCCAAAGCTGTTCCAGGCGATCTCGCCGGGCTCGGCCGCCGGGTCCGCCACCTGGCAATCGAACGAGACGTACAGGGTGGCATTGGCGGGGATGATGATGTCAGGATCGCTTAGATATACCCGGATGGAGCGGGCGTCCGCGCTGAAAGCGCCCCAGCCGTCTTGCGCCGGCGGGGTCGGTGTGTCGGCCGCATAGGAGCCCCAGTCCTCGCTTGCGAAGCTGGTCTTGGCGCTGTATTGGATGTTGGCCTGATCTGTCAGCTCATGCTCCGTCCCGCTTTTATCCTCGTACCACACCCGCACATTGGGATCGGCCTGGAATTCCACCTTGAAATCGCTGTAACGGGGGTCGGCGCCGTTCAGGGTGAGCACGTCGTCCGGTTCGGGCAGGTTGTCGATGAGGGTGAGCCACTGGATGCCCTGGGTGTTCGCCGTGGTGTTGGCCACCTCCAGCTGGTAGGTAAAGCCGGTGTAGCCGTTTTTGTCTGTGGCGGGCGACAGGGCGATGGCGCCGCCGGCGAGGGAGTTGGTGGTATTGTCGGGTACGCCCTGCTCGGTTACCGACTTGCTGGAACTGGTGGAGTAGTTGGCGGTGATGGTGACGGTGGCCCGGGCCTGGATGCCGGTGCCCTGGCCCGCGTCGTCCCGCAGCACCCGGCCGGTGGTGACCCGGTCGTACTCGATCTCCTGTTCAGGCAGGGTGAGCACCGCGGTGTTGACAAAAGAGGTATAGGCCTGGGTGGTGGTGTAGTTCTCGGTCCAGTAGGTGAGTTTGGAGGTAGCGCCCGGTTTGACGGCGTAATACATATAGCCAGATAGATTTTTCTGTTTAAGGGTCAGCTCCATGACCAGGCGGCCGTCGTCGTTGTACCAGAGCTTCAGCGAATAGGCGGATCTTTCCATGGCAGCGCCACCCACCGTGACCGTTCCGTCGCTGGTGGTAACGGACGTGACGCGGCCGTCGTCGCCCATGGTATAGTCCTTCACGGTGAAGAGGGTCGCGGGGAACGGGGCGCCATCCAGCGCGCCGGTGAGCACCACCTCGCCCGTGGCCAGGGTGTAGTAGGGGGGCAGGGTGTCGGTGATGGTGTAGCCGTTGAGGAGGTTCTCCCCGTCGTTGCTCACGGTGAGCTGCCACCGCACCGCGTCGAGGGGCCCGGCAAAGCCCTCGCAGGAGGTGATGTCGCCACCGCTGCTGCGCTTTTGGACCACCGCCTTTTCCAGGCCGGGCACCGTGTCCGCCCGGGCCAGGGAGACCTGGGAGTAGAGCCACAGGTCGGCGTGGTAGCTGGTGGCAAAGCCCTGCAGCTGGGTAGCCTGGTACTCCGTCCACTGGCCGCAGCCGCCGTCGTTGCCGGTTTTGCCCGACATATCGTAGTCGTTCTTCACCTGGCCCACCTCCTCCGCCAGGCTGGCGCCCGCGTCGTAGGGGTCGTAGAGGGGCATGGCCAGGGTGTTCAGGGCGGCGTCGGGCGCGCCGGTGACCCGGGCGGTGTAGGTGAACGCCAGGGCCTGGCCGGGGGCCAGATAGTACGCGCCGCCGGCGGCGTCGTAGGCGATGGTGTCCATGTCATCGTACTTCTCGCTGGGGGCGAAGCGGAACACCCGCAGGTCGCCCTGGGCGTCCTGCCGCGTTTGGGCGGTGATGGCCGCCTCCACCAGTTGGGCGCCCGCCGGCAGGTTTTCCAATTCACCCGGGTCGGTGATCAGGGCGGGGGCGACCGCGCTGGAAGTGTTCGTCTCGTGGAGGATCTTTCCGGACGCGCCCTGGGAGGTGATCCGGTCCTGCAGCTCGGTGAGGTAGAGGGGCCCCGGCCCCTGGTTGTAGACCAGGGCGTAGAACGCGACGCCTGTGTAGGCAGTTGGGATCTCCTCCGGGAAGCGCCGCAGGTCCGCGGACTCAACGTACGTGTCAGTGTATGGGTTGCTGCTTTTCACCCGGGTCTCCCGCACGCCCTTTTGGAGGTAGGCCGCGGCGGGCAGGGCCAGGGCGTGGGTGACGGTGTGGCTTTCGTTGCCCAGCCGGAAGACGTTGGAAAGGGCGCCGCCGCCGATGGCGGCGCAGTAGTTCTGCCACGCCTGCCCCACCGGGAACGTGAGGTCCACATAGATGTACAGGGTGCTGCCGGCCGGTATGGTGACGCCCTCCGGCCAGGTGATCTCTCCGTCGGCAAGCTGCCAGGGGAACGTGACCAGGCTGCTGCCGCCGCCCGCATAGGCATAACTCACCTTTACGTTGGTTTGATCCCACTGGAACACACTGCCGGTGTCGGGCAGCCGGTCCTCCAGGCCGGTGGCGGTGCGCTTTGAGGCGGTGTTGTTTTTAATGGTGAGGCGGTAGTGGACGGTGTCGCCGGCGGAGATGGTGCTGGCGGTGCCGGCGGGCCGGCCGTTTTCATCCAGCAGCTCCTTGGCGCTTTCGAATGTGCGGAGGGGCAGCACGCCGCTGACGGAGAAGAGGCGATCGCCGGCCCGGTCGTTCAGGTAGGCGATGTTGTTCAGCCACCCCGCGCCGGGGGCGCCCGCCACCGCATAGTCCGCATCCGCCAGGGCCTGGTAGACCAGGTTGCGGCGGGTAACGGAAAGAGAGGCGGCGGCGGGGGCCAGGTACCAGCGGATCTCGGTGACATAGCCGTCCTGCACAAAAGCAGGCTCCAGATTTTCGTAGCCCGGGTGGTTGTACTTGGCCTTTTCCTCGTCTGTGAGGGCGTTGTAGCGGATCACGGTGACGCTGTCGGCATAATAGCCGCCCAGCCAGACGCCCTGGTAGGTATACCTCCCCTGTTCCTGTGCGGAGGCGGGCAGTTCCAGCTTGTAGTATTCGTTTCCGTCCCCATCGGTATACCGGGCCGCGCCGCCGGCCCAGCTCTGGCCCTGGTTGTCGCTTGCCGGGGCCAGCAGCACCTGGGCGCCGCTGAGCACATCCACCACCGGCAGGCCGACGGTGGTTTGGGAATAGTCGTTCTGGTAAACAGTAACGGTGTAGTCCAGCACCTGGCCGCTGGTCGCCTCGGTGGCAGCCAACGATTTGCCGATGGCACAGTCGCGGTAGTAATAGATACGAGCATTGGCGGTGGAGGGGCTGGAGGACAGCTCTTGGAGCGAAGCCCTGTTGGTGACCGACATCCTACCATTGCTGAAGTTGCTGGGGGAGCTGCTGACAGAGGCGCCCCGGTAGGTGATGTTGTCTGCGGTGAGCTGCTGGAAAGTGTCCTTTGGCCGGGCGGGCACCCGCAGGGTGTAGGTCTCGCCGCTTTGCAGCTTGTGATCAGCCGGGAACTGCCAGGTAACGATGTACTGGGTATTTGCCGCCGCCGTGACGCCCTTTCGGGTGAAGTAGCTCTCCAGCTGGTCCGGGGCGACCTGCTCCGCCCCGGCGTCTCCGATCTGCACCGAGAGGTCCCCCGTTGTTTTCAGGGTGATGGTAACGTTTTTCGTTTCCACCAGGGTATCGTACTCGTCGGTTTTGTCGGCGGTGAGGGTGATCTGGGTGGCGCCGTCGGTGAGGGTGACCTGGCCCAGGGCGTTGTCGTCATGGTATTGATAGACCCGGGCATCTTGGATGGTCAGGGTGAGGTGTTGGGCCAGCTGCCGGTTGCTCAGGCCCGCCTCGTCCAGGGTGAACAGCTGGGCGATCTGGGCGGGGGTCATGAACAAAGCTGTGGGCAGCGGGTCGGAGATGGATTGCAGGGGCAGGTCGAAGATGGTGGCATTTTGGGCGGTGAGGGTGAAATAATAGCCGTCCCGGTAATCGAAATAGGCTTCAGAGCTCTCTTTGTCAAAGGTGAGAGCGCTGGCCGGGGCGGTTGAAGTCCACTGCACCATATTGGAGCCGGCGGACGCCGCCGGGGAGAACGCATACTCCACCCGGGGCTTGGCGGTGACGCTTATTTCTTTTTCCTCATTAAAGTTGAACGTGTTCTCGTTTTCCACCACCACCGCGGCGGGGTCCAGGGTGAAAGAGGCGGTTACAGTGTCGGTGAGATCGGCGCTGGTGGCAGCCTGGCGCGCCACCAGGGTCAGGGTGCCATCGCTGTTCAGCCGGGCGGCGGCGGCGGCGGTTACGGCGGTGTTGGTGGTGAGGCTGGAGAAAGCCAGCAGAGGGGCGCCCCCCAGCGAGAGGCCGGATGAGGACACATCAAGGGGCACGTCCTGGCCGGACGTGAGCGCAGCCAGGATCTCCTGCCGCCAGGCGAGGCCCTCCGGCAGGGTCAGGGTGAACTGGTGCTCCACCACGCGGACCGGGTCGGTGGCAAGGGCGAAATAGCTTTGGTAGGTGGTCCGCTCGCCGGGGGTCACGGTGGAGGTCCATTCAAGCCCTGTTTTCAGGATGGCCGGCGCGCCGGGCGCGGTGCGGGTGTAGCTGAACGTGGAGCCGGACTGGGAAAGGGAGGCGGTGTAGGGGGCCGGCTCGGTCTCCCAGGCGAACTGGTAGTACTGCCCGGCGGGGGCCGGAAGCGCCTGTTCACCCATCTCCAGCCAGGCCACCAGGCTGCCGCCGGCGGTGCCCGCCGGGTACTGCAGGGAGAACTGGCGGCTCCAGGTGGTACCGATGTTCGGCACGGTGATGTCCACATAGAACAGGCCCGGGGCCGTTCCCCGGCGCAGGGTGTACTGCACGCCGGTGGCCTCGTCTGTGTAGGTGGTATCCTCCGCCATGCCCAGGCCGCCCAGATCCAGGTCGCCCCCCGAGGCGAGCAGGCAGAGCCGGTAGTGGTAGGCGTTTACGTTGCCGCCGCTGACGCTCAGGGTCAGGGAGAGCTGTTTTCCTGTGCCGGTGATCCAGACGCCTTTCTCTTCCCGGTAATAAGGGGTGGGGACACGGACATTCAGGGCGAGGGTGGCGTCGCCGTCGGGGCTGGACAGGGTGAGCGAAGTGGAGGGCGACAGCCGGTCCGTGTCCGTGCCGGCGATCAGGCCGGTGCCCAGAAAGGCATCTGCGTTTTTATTGGCGAACAGCGCGGCGGCGGCATCCACGGTAGTCTCGCCGTTCACCTGCCGCAGGGAGGGGCACGACAGGGCGTAGTCGGCCAGAGTCACTTTTTCGGGCGCCTCAAAGGTAAGGGACGCCAGGGTGCGGGCCAGTGTCGGGGCACGGGAGCTCACTGCGGTGACATTGTATGTCTGGGAAGTGCCCGCGTCATCTGGGGCGGTGATGGAGGCGGGCACGGTATAGCTGACCAGCCCCCGGGGCAGATAGGCCAGGGAGGCGGTGTGGTTTTCATCGTCCAGCAGGTAGACGGCCCCCTGGGCGTCGATGTAGGCGGGGCCCGCCAGGGTGTTCAGGGGGGCCGCCCCGGTCACTGCGGCGGCGGGGTCCGGGGTGAACGTCACCCGCTGCCCCCGGTCGGCCAGGGTCAGGTCGACGGCGCCGTCCGCCAGCTCCCGCAGCAGATCCGCCGACAGGTAAATTTCGCCCTGCTCCCCGGCGTGGGCCTCCACTGTCGCCGGCGGGGCGGGCAGCGCCGCCAGCACGCGCAGCAGGACATCATTGGTGTTCTGGTCGGTCAGGGCAGCGAACACCTGGATCAGCGCGGTACAGCTCCTAAATGCGTCTGAAGCCACCGAGGCCAGCGCCCCGCAGCCGGTGAGGTCCAGCCGGGTGAGCGCGGTACAATAGAAGAACGCATTGTTGCCGATGGTCTGGAGCGAGTCGGGCAGCTTGAGGGAGGTGATGTTGGTTTCCCGGAACGCGGAGTAGTCGATGGTGGTGAGGTCGGGGTATATGGAGAGGTCCAGTTCGCCGGTCAGGGCGGTTTGATCAAAACCGGCAAGAGTCTTTATCGACTTCGGCAGCTTGAAAGAGGTGATGGCGGTGCGGGAGAACGCGTCGCTGCCGATGGTGGTGAGGCTGGTGCAGCCGGAGAGGTCCAGCTCGCCGGTCAGGTCGGTGCCATGGAACGCGAAGTAGCCGATGGTGGTGAGGCTGGTGCAGCCGGAGAGGTCCAGCCGGGTGAGCGCGGTACAATTGTAGAACGCATAGCCGTCGATGGACTGGAGCGAGTCGGGCAGCTTGAGGGAGGTGATGGCAGTCTCCCGGAACGCGTCGCCGCCGATGGACTGGAGCGAGTCGGGCAGCTTGAGGGAGGTGATGGCGGTTTTGGAGAACGCGCCGCCGCCGATGGTGGTGAGGCCGGTGCAGTGGGAGAGGTCCAGCTCGCCGGTCAGGGCGGTATGACCAAAACCGGCAAGAGACTCTATCGACTTCGGCAGATTGAGAGAGGTGATGGCGGTGCGGGAGAACGCGTCGCCGCCGATGGTGGTGAGGTCGGTGCAGTGGGAGAGGTCCAGCTCGCCGGTCAGGGCGGTATTGTAGAACGCATAGCTGCCGATGGTGGTGAGGGTGGCGGGCAGCTGGAGGGTGGTCAGCGCGGAATAAGTGTT